>CAZZNM010000022.1:0-9832 GCA_964655805.1 uncultured archaeon | reverse complement strand
ATCGCACAAAGCTGCAGCAATTGTTGTCGTTGTCGTGCTGCTCGTCGTAGTCGTAGTTGTGACAGCGCTGCAGCACAGCTGGTGCTCCTGACAGCAGTCTGCTGCTTTCTTCTTGTCGTAGCTTACGCACTTGTCATATGTTTCATTGGCCTGGCATTCGCTCAGCAATGACGTGCACGGCGCGCACCTGCCGCCGCAGTCGATTCCTTCTTCATCGCCGTCCATGACGCCGTTGAAGCAGCCCGTGGCTTTTACATCGAGAATGCTTATCTGCTGCCTGTTGCCGTCATATGAAATTTTTATCGTTGTATTTGCGTTCTCGACAAGCCACCTGACTTTTTCGTTATCTTTATAATTCATGGATGTGCAGTTGCATTGGATATTGTCGCATTTCGAGTTGGGTAGCTTCTGGCAGTCAAGATATTTAGTAAATAATGCTTCCTTGACAACAGCGCTTGTCTTTATGTCCAGAGAAGCGCACACCTCGCTCTGGCGATCAAGTCCAGCGCGATGCTGTGACCAGCATTCGTGCGCGCGCTTTGCGAGCTCCCGTGCTACAATATCTGGCTCTGCGACAATATCGCTGCCCTGAAAAAGCGGATAGAACTGGAACAGTATGGAGAACATTATGGCAAGCGCGACAAGCCCGATGATTATGATGTACATCTCTGTTGCGATTTCCATAGGATATAATTGGATGATGTTGTATAAAAATTGCGTGAAAAACCCATTTATACGGCGTTCTACAAGATTAATACATGCCGGGCAAGCGGGATGAAATAAAAAGGCGCATACAGGAAGAGCGGCTGAGAAAGGCGCTGCAGGACATAGAGTATGATATCGCGCTGTCACGCGAAAAGGCGGGCAGTACAAGATCGTTCGAATTCCAGCGCTACATAGAGGAGGAGCGGCAGAGGAAGCTCGGCTTGTACGAGAAGCTTTGCAAGCGCTTCGGGAACATAATCCGCATCGACTTGGGCAAAAAAATGCGCCAGCAGATGGAAGAGGATATACTGATAACCGGGCTGCGCATCACACCAGAGCAGGTATCATCGCTGGTGCTCACGACAATGCTTGCCTTCTTGTTCATCTTTCTGCCCTTAATGGTCATCGTACAAAGCACTGAGAAATATTTCATCCCGTTGATCGGCTTATCGCTGAGCTACTATTTTCTGACGTACCCCAGATATGTATCTACAGTAACAAAGATCCGCGGCAGCGACGAATCGCTAAAGGTATTGCTTTACATACTTATTTACCTACGACTAAATCCCGACTTTCTCGGGTCAGTAAACTTTTCTGCAGCAAAATGCTACGGACCCATAGGCCAAGACCTGAAAAAGGTCATGTGGGATTTGGAAACGGGCAAGTATACCAACATAGACGATGCGCTGCGCACATACGGCACCAAATGGCGCTTATTTGACGAAAGCTTTGTGAAGGCGCTGGAAATGCTCAAGGGCATAAAGTACATGAAGTCAGAGCAGAAAAGGGATGCGCTGCTCAGAAAGGTCTTGAGCTTCGTGCTGGATTCGACATACCAGAACATGAAGAATTATTCATTCAGCTTGAAGAACCCGATAGCAATGATACACACAATGGGCATAACTTTGCCGATTTTCGGCTTGGTTATGTTCCCACTGATAAGCGTATTCATGACTCAGGAGATAAACGTCAGCTATCTTATGGCTGGCTACGTAGTAGTTCTGCCGCTCTTGCTTGCATGGTACATACACAGGACAATATCAAAAAGGCCTGGCGCATTTACGCACCCTGATATAGAGGACAACGAACCAGAGAACATGTTCATCCTTCGCTTCGGCGGAAAGCATTACATACCGCTTGTGCCTTTGTGTCTTTTCATTGCTATACTGATAGCGCTGCCTGGCATTATTCATCTTGCCGTTCTGACAAACAATTACATGACAATATTCGGCAACCAGGAGCCGGAATTCGCAAGGCAGCTCTGGAAGCAGAGCCTGCAGGACCAGTATTCGCTGGACAACCTGATACCAAACATGGCGATGACCTTCACAATAATATTCGGCATATCCATACCTATTGTGATATATTTCCGTGCAAAATCCCTGCGCAAGGAAAAGATACGCATAGATGTCGAGAAGATAGAGAGCCAGTTCCAGTTAACGCTCTATGAGCTCGGCAATATACTGGAGAGCAACATGCCACTAGAGAAATCTATTATAATTCTTATCCAGGAGTATGAGAAGCTTGACAAGAAGCCGACTGAGATGCTTATATTTTTCAAGAAAATCAGGAACAACATATTTATCGACAACATGCTCATCGAGGGCGCCTTTTTCGACAAGAAGAAAGGCGTCGTATGGCAGTACCCATCTTTGCTCATTCGTGATGTATCGCGCACCGTGGTTGATTCTGTGAGAAAGGGGCCGCTGATACTTGCAACTATCTGCAAGACGATATCCACGTTTCTCACGCGGCTCTCAAAGGTCGAACAGCTGATCAAAGAGCTGCTCGAAGACACATTATCTGGCATTCGGCTGCAAATAGTTTTCATTGCGCCGTTTATCACAGCCGTTGTTGCCGCAGCTTCTTCGCTGCTTGTCCAGATGATACAGCAGCTCTCGCTCATCCTAGAGCGCATCGAAACGCTTTTCAAGCTGGACACGACAATAGTGGGTACTGGCACGAAGTCATTGTCAGACAGCTTAGGTCTTATTCGCTTGGAAGAGACCGTGCCGCCAACATTGCTGCAGCTTTTTGTGGGCATCTACCTCATTGAAATAACCATACTGCTATGCCTGCTTGAGAACGGCATTGAGCACGGATTTGACAAAATAAACAGGGACATGCTTATCGCACGTTCGTTGATGAAGGCAGTTATACTCTTTACAATAGTTGTCTTTATAATAACGCTGATGTTCGCGCCGATAATACGGCAGATGCAGGTAGTTGGCACTTAAGCTCCTTTTCTTGTAAGAAAAGTAGCTTGCAGTCAAAAGAACTATTGAAATAATATCATTCAGTGTTTTTCTTTCCCCTAGGGATTTCTTTTTACTAAAAAGAAAGGGCTAACCGCAGAGCCGCTCGCCAAATGCCGGCTCATAGTTTGCAGCATACCAGTCCTGACCTTGTGGCAGCTCGCATGTGCCGCGTTTTATCAGTCCCTGTATCTCGACCTCTGCGTCCCTTGCTGGATCAGCACTTCCGAGCGTTGTATATTTTTCTTCAAGGGCGCTGCACAGGATTTCCCTGCACTTCTTCGGCGAGAGAAATTCGCCGCCCTCGATCTCGCACTTGTGCTCATGCGAGCAGTAGAAGCTGTCCTCGCATGCCTGCACGAGCGTCTTTGTCTGGAACTGATCCTTAAAGTCCTTGTCCTGATTGAAATCGAACTTGAACTGCTGTTTGCAGTATTCTGAGCCGGACAAGGCATCTCTTCCAGATTTATAATTGCTGCATAGTGCATTGCATTCGCGCTGGACTTTATCGCGGAACTGCTGCACAGCAGGCGGCGTTGGCAGATTCACATTGCTGAATGTGTTCAGGAACAAGCTAATGATAACGCCTGCCACAACAAGCAATATGATCATTACAATGATCATTTCCAATGCGGTTGAGCCGCGGAATTTCATAAATATTCATGGTAAAGAGCAGTATATATATTTAAGCTCCGACTGAATCAATAGGCCTGCACTCGCCGCCAACGGCAAGAACTGCAAGAAATCTCCAGATAAGCTCTTCTTGGCCGCGTTCACTTGGTATCTGATACTTGTGGTCGATGCACTCGACTTCGATAACTACGCTGGCTTGATTTGCCTGCTGCGCAGAGACAGGAAGGCTTAATTTCTTACTACCGACATCAAAGCATAGCTTCTCCTTGAATTCGCTTTTGCATTCTTCATTCAAGCACTCCATTGTCGTGTCAGGCCCGCACTTGAACTCAAAGCTGCATTCCACGTACTCGTCAAACTGCTTTTCAAGCAGGTCTATGGCAAAATCCAAAGCCACTCTCATATTCTGCACAGGCTCGGCTGTGCACTCTGACTGGAAGCCCTGCTGCGCTGCGCGCACGAGCATGTTTTCTTTAGCGGCTTTTAGCAAAATGTAGTACATCCACCAGAACCTGTTGTTCTTTGGCTCGCCGACTATGCTGCCATCATAAAAGACATTTATGTTCTCGCTTTTCACGCCTAACGTGCCGCCTGTTGATGATACATTCCAGTGCTCGCACTGGCTAGAATCGCGCTTAGCGCAGATCTTTTCGCCCGCATCGAAAACAGCTGCACAGTCATAGTAAGTATAGCGCACATCTGTGTGGTTCTGCGTTGCATTTACATAGACATTGTGCAAAGCCAAAGTCTTGTTGCTAACTGCCCAAAGCACTTCTATCGGCTCTGGAGGCGTCGGCTCGCCATTGCACCACCAGTATCTAGCGCCTGCAAGCGTGCCACCTGCAGCAGCGACGTCGATAGATGTCTGATGTGATGAGAAGATAAGGGCATCGGATATGGTACGTTTTGCTGTCTCAAGTTGTGATATAGCTATATCAGCTTCGGTACGTTCAACAAGCTCGCTTGGTCGTGTACCGACCTGGAATATGGCCCAGAGTATGACAATGATTATAGCAAGGAATCCGATTAAAGCAAGCGTCAGAATTTCTATGCCCTTCATAATATTCACATTACGGCCATTGATATATATAGGCTTTAGTAAATTCGCCTGGCGTGGGCAGCGGCACAAGTATGTCATAAGCGCGTATGCGAATGTTGCGGGGCGGCGCCGAGCCGACGTCTATTTTGCTCAAGCTGTCAGGCGGATATACAGTGGCTATGATATCCTTTATTGTTTTCGAGACCTCGTTTGCATTGCGCAGGTCGAACATGGCACCGCCTGTCTGTTCTCCCATCGCCTTGTGATAAATCTCCAGCACGCCGCCATTATAGCAGTTGCACTGACTCGGGTATTGGTTGGTTATGCACGGGTTTGCCATAAGCGCGAACACTTTCAGCTCGTTGGCATTCGCGGTGGCTATGCCATTTTGCAGGCTCTGCCATTGGTCTGTGCACGACATAGGATCGCCGTTGGGGCAGCATGGCGGATCTGAGCTTCCTGTCACTTCATCGCTAAGCGTAATTCCGACGCGTGCAGCGCCTTGCTGCCAGCCATTGCCATTTGGTCCTGCGACTGATGCGCAAGCAATGCCATTGCCCCAATCTTCGCTTGTTGAGTGTGAAAGCAAATTAGGACAATCACTTCTCGTCAGCACCTTACACCGCATAAGCTCGGCAGGTATGATTGCGCAATAATTGTTGCCGCTGCCCAGAGGATAAAGCGTGGCATCAACATTGATACCGGCAGCTTTGAGATCCCTTACAACCAGTGGCAGATTGGTTGCTATGTCCTGCACATCATCTCTCATGCTTCCAGACGTATCAGCGACAATTACAATCTGTATGTCTGCTGTCTTGTTCGGGAACGGCACAACGATTCGCCAGTGGTCTTTCTCGAATAATGCATCCATCCGCCATATAAGCTCCTGAGAGACGTTGACCTTGCCAATAGTAGGACCGAAATAAATCACGTCATCGCGCAGCTGCGCTGCAATGCCGACAAGATTGAGCATTGATGTACCGCTTTTCTCATCGCTCATCAAAAATAGTGCGTTAGTCCCTGCCTTAAGGCGCTCAATCTCGTGACGCTCGGAAATAATGCCCAAGCTTTCGAACGAGCCAGAAGCGATGAAAATCCTGTAGATTATTATCAGAAACGTCACCGTGATAACAAGTATTGTAAAGCCGACTGCCTCAGATAACTGGGCCTTGCTTTTTTCGTTGTTATTTTTTATTTTTTTAATAGAACTTTTCATAACAATACCATAAAATCTATAATCATTACGTTACTACATTCACGATTCCGTTTACATAATCTGCGTTCAGGTAGTAGCTGCCAGGACTAAGGTTGTTCATCCTGACCTTACAGAGCAGCGCCTTGCATGATTTGCTTGGACCGATGCATATATCATTGTTTTCGAGATATACTGGATTGGACAAAACTATGCCCATACCTGATTGCTGCTGGAAATGGCAGACACCATCAAGAAAGCCAGCCAGCTGCTCAAGCTCGCCGTCGACTACCTCTATCTCAAGTTTTCCGGGCCTTATGTCATAATTAGAATATCTTATTGCTATGGGCATGTTTGTAAGTATGCCCTGCCTTAGCGATGTGCCCTTTGAGAATGACTTTGTGCCAAAGCTCCATGTATTGGCAATGTCTCCGTATTTATTTATTTCATTCACCTTTGCGCGCCAACCAAAATCAAAGTTCCTTGAGCACAACGGCTCTATGTCCCTGTAGGTTGTTGAAAAATATTGCAGCTTTGAAATATCTACAACATTTGCATAGCCGCCAAACACAACAGGCACGCGGTACGCCAAGCACTGCTCTGAGTTCGCGAGCACGAGCAATGTGTTAGTACCTGTCGTCCGCAGGTCAATCTCCCGTTCTTTGAGCCGCTCTACGCCGCCGGATGTGTATATAGAGTAAACAAGTATCAGCATAACCGATATTGTGAGCACAAGTATAACAGGTCTTGACAAGATTGAACTTTGCGCGATCATATACGTCACTCATTATTTTCTGTTTTCCGGTTCGCAGTATACATTCTGATCGTTCTTGCACGCCTCATAGTTTGTGGGGTTGTAGTTCGTGCACTGCGCACCAGCCGGGCGGTCGATACCAAATTGGTTGCTGTACAGTCCGTTGTCATTCCACCATGTGCAGAGCTGGCTGCAGCTGGTCTGGCTCAATAGCTCTATGCTGTGGCTTGTTGCATCGAGCACATACCACTGGCCATTCACGCATCCATCCAGCACGAGGTTTGGTGACAAAGAAGTATCACACTTGTACGCGACAACGCCATGGCGGTTGCAGTTAGGCGGAAGGCCGACGATAAAATATATATAGACATTCTCGCGGGGCACGCCAAGCGTGCGCAGCACAGAAAGCATTGCCGTTGCATGGTCGATGCAGAAGCCGACGCCGGCTCCTGGATCACCGCATGACGGTGTGAATCTACAAACGTCAGACGACACAACACCCCAGGAAGGCGGAGCCAATGCACAGTCCTGCGTGGAGCAGCAGCAGAAATTGTCTTCAAAGTATTCCTCATTTGCATTAATCGTATCCTGTGCGCGCTGCACGCTGCAAGGAATATCAGTATACCGTGAATTGTCAAATGCAAAGCCGTTCGGCGTCTGCGCTGTTATGTCTTCTGCAATCTCGTTTATGTCCCAGCCGCGTTTGTTTAGATATTGTATTGCTGCACCTGAGCATATGTCTATAACGCCATCGCGCCATGCCTGTCGGCCTGGATCATTGAATGTGGTGCCCGTTATGCACACAGATGACGTGAATGTGCCAGGAGAAACACGTGCTGCGCAATTAGCGCCGCTTTTGTCGGGTATCTGCAGCTTCTTGTCAAAGCCGTTGCAATCACCCTCGCATGTGTAGAAGTTCTCCCAGACTCGCGGCCTGCTTTTTTCTGGCCATTGTGCATACTTGATTCCATTTGAAGGAGGCACATCTACCCACGGATTCACATCACAGAAGCCATCATTGCATGCATCGGCTTCGTTCCTGATGCATTTCTTTGAACCAGGCGTGCATGTGAGGTACTCTTCCTTACCGCAGAGCGTTTTGAAGCAGCAAGGCCTGTCAGCACAGGACTCGCCTTCCTTTGCGCACGTATTGCAGTCTGGGTCGCTGCCACAGTCTGGGTCGCAAATGCCGTTCGCCTTGCCGCAATCTAGATCGCAGACATCGTTGCACGTGCTGTCTGGATTACAGTCCTGATCGCAGACGCCATCTTCGCCTTGTACCGAACAGTCAGGATCGCAGACACCGTCAATGCCGTTTTTCCTGCAGTCACTGTCACAGATGCCATCCTCAATGCCGTGTGTGTCTGGATCGCAGATGCCATCGTCTGATTTTATGCAGTCTATGTCCACAGTGAGGTCTGACTGATTTCTGTAGCAATCAGGATCGCATATGGCATCTTTCTGCACAACGCACCGCACATCGCACACGTCATCAGGCGTGCTTTTGTAGCATCTAGGATCACAGTTGGCACTAACTGCGCACGCAGGATCGCATTTCCTGTCAAGTATGTTGCACTCACATTTCTGGTCAGTGATGTATATCCTTCCGTCATTGCGGTTCTTCACAATGCACAGCACGTCGGGATCCTTGAAAAAATATGCGTGCTGTATATTCAGCGAGCCCGTAAGTGAGCGTCTTGTGCTTCTTGTCTCGTTCGCAAAATTTATCTCTATTGCCTTGGGCTCTATTGTAACATTCAGCGCCACACCTTCAGGAAACCTGTACGTTGTCAGCGCAGAGCTTGCAGAGGCAGAGATGCGGTCAATGGTTATCTCAAGCGACCTTGCCACAGCTATGAGGGATGTGTCTTCGACATTCGCGGCCTGGCTGCCAAAAAGGATGTTGAACACAAGTACGAGGAGTATTATGCCGATTATTATTGAGCCAGCTGCAAGCATACTTTCTGTTATGACAACCGCGCCTCTCATGAAATTACCAGCTCTTTTTGTGCTATTATATCAACATGCTTTGTGTCTGTCTTGTTTATGATAAGCAGATAGTTGTGAACGCTGTACTGTCCCTGTATTCTTGCAAGTATGTCAGCCAGGCTGTCTTTTTTCGAAGGCGTTCCGATGTACGTCATAGCTATCTCGCAGTTCAGAACGTCCTTGCATCTTGCAGTTGTTTCGTCAAAGAACTGCATGCAGATGTACCGACCTTGGGCTTTACGCAGTTGGGCTATATCCTCTGCCACCTTATCAGGCGGCAGCTCGTTGACAAACTTTGCCGGATACACGGCTCTTACAACATCTGGCACGCTTACCCTGTAGTAATCCACGTTGCCTATGCTCTGGCTGCATACAAGCGTGACCCTGTTGACCATGTTTTCATAGCTTTCTATCGAAAATATCTTCTGGTTACGCTCCTGGAATTTCGCCAGCATTGTTACGCCAAACACAATGATTATACTGGCGATAATAACGCCTCCAATCATCCATATCCATGACGATAAGCTTACGCCCTTTAAGGGGAAACTACGTTTCCCCCTTAACCCCCCTCCTTTATCGATAATATTATTTCTATATCTTTTTCTTTCCCCAAGGGATTTCTTTTTCTTAAAAAGAAAGGGCTTCATTCTTCATCCAGCTCTATTTCTGTTACTACATTATTCTCGTCCACGGCAAAAAGCATTGTATCCGGAGTGTAGACGTACACAAGCATGGCTTTTTTACCCTGATAATCTGCAACGCTGCTGACAGAAAGCGTGTAATCACCTGTGCCTAAATAGCGTCTGACAGCATTCTCTACGTCTTCTTTTGTAAGCAGAAACTCTGTTTCACATGCGCCGTTGGCCATGCATTCTTGACCATCTGGACATACACAGTCTCTGCAGCAATCAAAGCGCTCGCCGGTATCACATATCTCGTTTCCGCATTTTTCGAGCTTTGCCACTGTAGTCGTTGTGGTTACTTTAGCCACGTCCTCTTGCGGCTTGATAATAAACGAGAGCACCACGACAACGGCTAAGATTACTATGATATAAAAAATAACATGAACGCCTTTTTTCATAGTTTATTATTTCATTCCGCATTAATAAATGATTTTTAAGCTAATGCTGTCAACTTGTTGAGGATTAGCATATGTTTGATGCTAATCCTCTAATGGGACATTGACTGCAAAGCATGTCAATGTCCCTTAAGTTGACAGCATTTTTAAGCTTGCCAATCAATCAGGAATAATGGAAGCTGAAAAA
>CAZZNM010000021.1:0-9852 GCA_964655805.1 uncultured archaeon | reverse complement strand
GGTGCTAGCTATCAGATTTTTAATGTTCAGTATTCTAAAGAAGAATATACAAAAGCTATGAAACTACTTAGAAAATATAAGAGCCCTGCAAAGGTAGGGAAGTTATTGGGAATTCCTAGAACTACTATAAGAAATTGGAAATTAAGATACATTACATTAACCGAAGAGAAAGTAATAGAGGAAAAAGATATTGTAAATAAAATGAAAAATATCATTGGTTCTGTTAAAAGCATTCCTGAATTAGCAACCAACTTAAACATTCCTTATAATAGTTGCCTTCTTACGATTAGAAAATATTTCCCAGACAAGTACAAACAACTCAAAAAGAAACCACACAAACTCACAGAAGAACAAAAGAAAATGAGCCCAGAACTTGCCTATATCTTAGGCGTTATGTTTGGTGATGGTTATAATTTTGGTAGAAATAAGGCACATGCCATTGGATTAGGTGTTATAGACAGGGATTTCCGTGATAAATTTTCTGAAACCCTGGAAAAATGGTCTGGAAAGACTCCTTATCTTACTGAATACATCAGAAGAGGACGTCGGTACTTCATATGTCTCCTTTATTCCAAAGATGTTGGAAGTTTTATCTTAAATTACAGAAATCTAAGATGTGTACCATTAGAGATTCTGAATGCTCAGAATGAGAAAATAAAGATAATGTTCATTAGAGGTTTTGGAGATTCTGAAGGTAGTGTTGGAAGGTATGTTATAAAAGTATCGAATAAAAACACTCGATTGCTTGGAGAAGTAAAAGGTATATTAATTTCTCTTGGTTTTGACAGCAACGGATTAAGAATAAGAAAATGCACAAAATATGGTGTTTACCAACTAGACATTTCTAGAAAAGATAATAGAAGGCTTTTCAGAGAGAATATTGGTTTTTCTATCCAGAGAAAACAAGAAAAAATATAATGGGCCGTGCCTGGGATTTGATTCTGGACTATATGCCAAAGCATATAATTACCCAGCCCAGAGGCTCCACAGGCCCATATGCTACCAAGCTACACTAGCACGGCCATGCCTTCAATCATCACTAGCTAAACTAGCTCCTAATGGCCTTGTAATAATTAGGGAATTAGGATTTAAAACAAAGTCAATTCTTCTTTTTCCGCACGCGGATCTGCACCGCATCGCCGAGTGTGTAATCTTCTGTTATTTTTGATTGCATTTTCACCGGTTCTTCTTCGTAAGACAGATCTATATCCAGCGCGTTTTCCACTTTTCTTCTTAGTCTTTCGTCTGGTTTCATGTCCCTTTCTATTCTTTCGATAACAGAAACTTTCTCATTTATTCTTGAAGCGAGCTGCTCCCTTGAAAGACGTTTCGCTTCGCGCGCCTGTTTTATTATTCTTGCAAATTCCGGATTTATTGTGTCTTCAGGAATTTCTTTTGTTTTCACTGTTGGTATTGTTCTCTTCTCTTCAATCTTCACTTCTGTACCAAAGCTGACGCAGGAAGAACAAACATTTAACATAGCACCTTCAATGCGCGCTCTCGTCACCGCACGGCCGCCGCAGATTTCACATTCTATAGAAATCGCCCCAATGCTAGATATAAAAGCCGCTTAAGCTTTTTAAATCCTTCTATCAATAGACTGCTGATAGTATGTCAGCAATAACGAGCTCAGTTAATTCTCGTTCAATTAGCATTCAGAATATTATAGGGATTATTGGCATAGGCATTATTGCCTAAGCGCTCGACGCTTGTCCCTCCGCCTTTTTGATAACCTTTCTCAAAATTTTGCGCGGAGACGTCAGACTATAAGGTGATAAAATGGTATATGTGTACGATACGACACTGAGGGACGGTGCGCAGACGCCTCACTTAAACCTGAGTCTAGATGGCAAACTTAGGATAACAGAATTATTGCACAATTTAGGCGTTCCGTACATAGAGGGCGGTTTTGTCGGGTCAAACCCGCGTGATGAAGCATATTTCAGGGAAGTTATGGAACGCCGAAGAGGTGGATATCTTCCTAATAGCAAGATTGCTGCCTTCGGGATGACGGCAAAGAGCACAGATGTCGAGAACGATCCTTACCTAAAAGTTCTTACCGAAACAGATGCTGATGTGTTCACGATAGTAGGGAAATCTCACAAAGATCAAGTTAGGGAAGTATTGAAGCATTCGCCATCTCGTTATCTGGAAATAGTTAGATCTTCAATAGACTTTCTAAAATCTACAGGAAAGGAGGTGTTCTTTGATGCAGAACACTTCTTTGACGGATACAGGAATGATCCGGACTACGCAATGAGAGTTCTGGAAGCTGCAAAACATGCGGATTCAATAGTTCTGTGCGACACAAATGGCGGGACATGGCCTGATGACATACACGACGTAACGTACCAAGTAAGACAAGAGTTTTCAGTTCCTCTGGGTATACATTGTCATAATGATAGAGAACTGGCGGTTGCAAACTCGATGGCTGCGGTCAAAGCCGGCGCCGAGCAAGTTCAGGCCGCGGTAAATGGCCTCGGCGAAAGAGCAGGCAACGCTAACACAAATTCATTGCTTGCAAATTTGAAGTTAATGGGTTATGGAGCAATATCTGATTCTGAATTGAGGCATTTGACAAGAATTGCAACAGAAGTCGGTAGGGTGACTGGTAGGAGAGTTCCTCGAAATATGCCGTATGTCGGTTCCGAGGCATTCTATCATACTGGAGGTTTGCATGCCGACGCAATGGTAAAGATGCCAGGATCGTATGAGCATATAGAACCTGAGATAGTAGGTAACAAAAGATATTTTGTTTTATCTGAACAATCTGGAAAGGCTGCTGTAAATTGGTGGATTGATAAATTTAGATTTGAAGTTACTAGCCACGAATTGTCTTCCTTGATGAAACACGTAAATGAAATACAGAATTTAGGCGAGGCACAAATTTATCTTCTGTTCGTAAAGGAACTAAATCTTGCCGCGAGACCATTTGAAATAGTCAACGGTACTGTTTCCGATACTTTTGACGGCTACCCAGAGGCCACAATAAAGGTAAGAGTAAATGGCAACGAATACCATGAGGTTTCTGTAGGCGATGGTCCTGTAAACGCGCTGGATCTTGCTCTCAGGAAAGTGTTAATGAAAGAACATCCTGCTGTTGGAAAGCTTGAGCTTGTTGACTATAACGTTGAGCTTCCGGCGGGTGAGCATGGGACCGAAGCACGAGTGGATGTCTCAATAACTTTCCGATATAATGGCAGCGAGTTTGAGTCGAGGGCCACGGATAGCGATATTTTCAAGGCGAGCAGGAGAGCCGTAGAAGATGGTTATGCCTACTATCTGATACAACAATAGATTCAGTTTTATTAAGGGCTCGCCATCATTAGCATAGTTATGAACGCAGATCGCGAAGCGAAGATAAAGGAGTTCTGGGACCGCAACAATATTTATCAGAAGGTCAAGAAAAAGAGCTCTAGAGGAAAGAAATTCTATTTTCTTGACGGCCCGCCTTATGCAACGGGCTCGATACACATCGGCACTGCATGGAACAAGATACTGAAAGACTGTTGCATACGCTACTGGCGTATGCAGGGTCTTGATGTCTGGGACCAGCCCGGATATGACACCCATGGACTACCGATAGAAAATCAAGTCGAGAAAGAAATGGAAATACGCAGCAAGGCAGATATCGAAAGACTTGGCATAGAAAAATTTATCCTTTCTTGCCAGGCATTTGCCACGCGGTATATAGACGTAATGAGCAAGCAATTTGAGGATCTTGGCGTTTGGATGGATTGGGGCAATCCATATCTTACGTTAACAAACGACTACATAGAGGGCGCTTGGCATACATTTAAGATCGCATACCAGAAAGGCCTTCTATATCATGGCTTGTATCCAGTGCATGTATGTTTTCGTTGTGAAACCGCTGTTGCTTATAACGAAATTGAATATACTAAAGTAACTGACCCATCTATTTATGTCAAATTTCCTCTTGTAGAAACAAGGGCAATCCCTGAATTCCTTGCTATATGGACAACAACACCGTGGACATTACCAGCAAATGTTGCAATCATGGCACATCCTGACGAAGATTATGTAAAGATTCTGGTCGACAACCAGATTCTGATAATGGCTAATGCCCTTGTTGATGATGTAATGAAAAAGATTGGCGCTGAATATAAAATAATTGAAACTTTCAAAGGAAAAGTGCTTGAAGGTATAAAATATAGGCATCCGCTTGCCGAACAGTTTTTCAAAGTCGAGCGCAAAGTTGTGCTCTCTGAGCAGTACGTAACAATGGAAACAGGAACAGGCCTGGTGCACACAGCTCCGGGCCATGGCCAGGAAGATTATCGTGTAGGGCTTGAAAATAAATTGCCAGTTATTTCGCCAGTAAAAATGAACGGTACATACGATGATAGGTGCGGAAAGTACAAGGGCGTGTTTGTAAAACATGCTGACCAAATGATAATAGACGATCTGAAACCTCTTGGCCTGCTGCTTCACGAAGAGAAAATAAATCACGATTATCCGCAGTGCTGGAGATGCAGCTCTGCTTTGCTACAGATGTCTGTACCGCAATGGTTCTTCAAAGTCACAGCAATCAGGAAGAAACTAATAGAGGAGAACAAGAAAGTTCTATGGCACCCAGAATGGGCAGGTAAGCGCTTTGATAATTGGCTGCGCAGCTTGGGCGACTGGCCAATATCGCGCCAGCGCTACTGGGGCATTCCTTTGCCCATATGGATATGTGAAAAATGCAGTACAACAAAGGTCATTGGCTCGCGCAAAGAATTGCCAAAGGTGCCGAAGGATTTCCACCGCCCGTACATAGATGAAATTACGATGAACTGCAAGTGCGGCTCAACGATGCATCGCATACCTGATGTTCTTGATGTATGGTTTGATTCAGGTCTGGCCAGCTGGGCGTCGCTAGGCTACCCGGGCGATAAAAAGTTGTTCAAACGCCTGTGGCCATCTGAGCTGCAAATAGAAGGTCCTGACCAGATACGCGGCTGGTGGAACTCTGAGCTTATAACAAGTATCATTACTTTTGGTAGGGCGCCATTCAGACATATTTTGTTCCACGGCTTCTTG
This sequence comes from uncultured archaeon, assembly GCA_964655805.1. Lineage (GTDB taxonomy): Archaea > Aenigmatarchaeota > Aenigmatarchaeia > GW2011-AR5 > GW2011-AR5 > CAZZNM01. Next base: position 4,809 of record CAZZNM010000021.1, on the reverse strand, counting down.
CTTGATGCACACGGCATAAAGATGAGCAAGAGCAAGGGCAACTTTGTCGCTCCAGCGGATGTGATAAAGAAATATGGCCGTGACACGCTGCGACTCTACTTCCTCTCAAGTGCTGCATGGGATGACTTCTATTTCAACTGGCAAGAAGCAGACAGGGTTGCTAAAATGTTAACAGTAATCGAGAATTCTTTTAATTTCGTAAAAATGTACTCTGCTAAGCTAAAGCCTAGCAAGCCTAAACCGAAGCTGAATGTAGAAGACAAATGGATACTGTCCAGACTAAACAGCGTTATCGATAGCGCGACAAAGGCGATGAGTACCTACAATGTACACAAAGCAGCGCTGGGCATAACAGATTTTATTATCAACGATTTCTCAAGATGGTACATAAAGATCATCCGTGACCGCGTATGGCCAGATTATCATGGTAAGGACAAGCTCGCGGCATTCTATACAATGAACGAAGTTGCAGAGACATGTTCAAAGCTGCTTGCGCCGTTGTGTCCGTTCATCGCAGAGCAGGCGCACAAGCAGATCGAGAAGAAACCTCTGAGCGTGCATATGCACACGTGGCCGAAGGCCGGTAGGCAGGATAAGAAACTGGAAAGTTCCATGCTGCTTGTTAAATCCATAGTCGAGGCAGCCAGTGCAATTAGGCAGGAGCACAAGATAAAGTTGAGATGGCCACTACAGAAAATAGTTATCAAGACCGATAAAAGGCTAAAACAACTGGAAGATGTCATAAAATTCATGTGCAATGTAAAGGCAGTGGAGTACGGCGAAGCAGAATTACCAAGCAAGGAAATAGGTAAAATGAAAATCTATCTTGACACCCAGTTGACAGACGAGCTAAAGCGGGAAGCCCTGCTCCGAGAAATCGTGCGCAAAGTGCAAGAGCTGCGAAAAAGGCAGAAGCTTGTTGTCAAAGATAGGATTAAGTTAACTCTTGAAGGTTGTGATGAATTAAAGGTATTTGAGAACGAATTGAAGAATGAAGTGGGCGCAAAGACTGTCATTTTTGGTCATTCAAAGAAACAAGATAAATTAGACTTTGAAGGTAAAAACGTTTTTATAGACATCGAAAAATTATAAATTATATAGCCTTTTTAAGATTCCCTTCTATTTCTATGCATGTACGAAGACAAGACTGTAGAATTCCTCAGGAATATAAAAAAGACAGATAATGTCGTGATAATATTCAACAACGACGGTGACGGCATTTGCTCCTGCGTTCTGATAAAGAATCTACTTGAAAAGAAGGGCGTTGAGCCCTATATAATTTCCCAGCCCATGCCACCAGACAAATTTCTGCAAAAAAGGATACAGACCACAGTGCCGACAAAGATGATATTCCTTGACATGGCAATAGACCAGCAGCCGCAAATCGTCAAGCGCTTCGCGTCAATATGCGATATCCTCATCATCGACCACCACACAATAGCAAGGGACATGAACTCGCGCGCTGTCGTCCATTATAATCCGAGATTCGAGCGAAAGGACAAGTATCAGTCGACTACATACTGCGCATACAAGCTCTGCTCCATTATAGAGGACTCCTCGGAAAGCCTGTGGATCGCCGCCGTCGGCATGGTCTCTGACTACAACCTTGAGGATTCACAGGATCTTGTAGAAGAAGTTGTCAAACGATACTCTGTAGACAAGCAACTATACAACAGTATTTTCGGAAGGATTGCCGACATGATTGCATACACGCGCTCAACGGGGCTGCTAAACTGCGAGGAGATGGTTGAGTTTTTCTGCAGCGCGAAAAGCTTGGAGAACCTTGAGAAGACAAAAAATTATGACAAGTTGCTGCAATCATTCCAGATCATAGATACTGAAATTTCCGCCATCATCGACGATGCAGAAAAAAACTCAGAGCATGTAGGTAACATAATCTTCTACCCGATAAAGTCAAGATATGGTCTGTCTTCCGTCGTTTCAACAAGATTAAGTGAAAAATTTAAAAATAAAATAGTTATCATTTACGAAAAAAATAAGTCAGGTGCAAAACTATCGGTTCGTAACCAGACAAAGAAATTTGACGTTGGTAAGCTTTTGCAACGCGCAATGTATGGTATTGATGGCTCGGCAGGCGGCCACGAGGCCGCTGCAGGCGCGACAATGCCTGCAAAGGACTGGGACAAGTTCAGGGAACAGTTGATTGCACTAGTCAATTGATTTTGCGACAATCATCCCGTGCTTCTGCTCATACGGCTCTAGGTCAATCAATTGTAATATCTCAAAGCCGGAGGCGCGCAACTTTTCGCTTTCCTCCTTGTACACGCGTTTAGGATCTTTAGTCACATCAATGCTCTGGGATTTTATTGCTATGTACACAATTCCATCTTTTTTCAGGAACATTTTCGCGTTTCTTATGGCAATCGCAGTTTCATCTGGTTGCGCCACGTCGATGTAAAGAATATCGCATTGTTCGATCCATGAATAAGTTTCGGGCTTCCTCGTATCAGCAAGCAATGGTGCAATATTCCTGCGCTTCTCTGATAAGTCGAGTAATGAATGGAACACGCGCTCGGAAAATTCTATTGCATAGATAATACCTTTTTTACCAACTATATCGCTGATATAAGACACAGTCGTGCCTGTCGAGGCGCCAAGATATAGAATAATGCTTCCATCTTTTATTGTCATTTCCTTCATTCCATTCAATATTGCGGCAGCTAATTTGCTCTTCTCAGGATTCCAATCTCTTTGTTTATTATCATAAATTGTATATAGTCTTTTTCCTTCTCTGAAAACTCCGGGAAATATTTCAGCCATCAGTAATCACTTTTGCCAATTCACGATCCATATCCTGTTTCAATCGCTCGTCAAGCCGCTTTGAGTAGTAGTCAATGCGCGCAGCGACAGCAAGTTTTGCAGATATGATGCGTGCTATCTTGCCGCGCTTGCTTTCAGGGGCGCCGCTTATTCGCTGGTCATTAAAAAGCAAGCCATACTTGGGTGCTTTGCCCTTCTTTTTCAAGTGCCTGAAAAGCGCTTTCTCTGCGCCGATAAGCTGAACAGTCGATGATGGCATCTTTGCCAGCTTCTCCAATGAGCCGACTGCTGCAACTAAGCGGGCAGATAGCAGAGGCTCCACTATCGAGCAGAGGTTCGGTAGTATTTCAGGCACCCGCTTGCGCAAATAATCTTCTTTATTCTTCCTCTGATCAATAACCTTCTGAATCATATTTGCGTAATCGAGTATGATTTTCTCATCCTCGGTCGTGATGTCGATGCCAATGCTTTTTTCAAAATCCGGAAACTTTTCACGTCTGCCGTATTTCAAAACGTAGTTAAGGAGCTCTCTATGAGTTATTTTCGACTCAGGATAGTGCAAACGATACCATTCTGTGAACCGCTCAAGAAGTAGGTTTTCAATTGATTTCAGATCTTCCAGTGCATTACTTGCCTGAATAATAAAGCGGTCTATTTCTATCGCACCATGCATGTTTTTTTGCGATAAGGCAATGGAAAATTTCACAATGAATTCATTCGGGTCATCGAAATATTTGCTTGCAATGTTCCTGAAATACGTACGCATTACAGAATCTGCTTTTTCGCCTTGGACTATATCGCCTTTTAAGCCGGAGAGAAATTCATCAGAAACCGGTGCGTGTATTGCTGACACAGCTTCATCCGGCTCTTTGTATAACCTGTGATTTAAGACCTCGCCGTTTTCAGATAAGGCAAAAATGCCTACAGGCGTCTTCGCGACGTAAATCTTCATAGCTATTTAAATTTAAGGGAAGATTCATAAACGTGATATCAGATATAAAATGGGATTGAAGTGTGGGGCATATGGGCCGAATAAGAACGCATGACATAAAGAAAGTATCTTTTGAGCTCGTCGAGCGCTACAAAGGCAGATTCACAAATGACTTCACAGCCAACAAAGAAGTGATTAATGAACTGAAGATAGCTACCAGCAAAAAGATACGCAACAAGATAGCTGGTTATGTAACGTGTGTTGTAAAGAGAAAACCTAAATTATAAATATTTCTCAAGCCATTCAGATATTTCTTTGAGGATTGAGTTCATCTGCTCTGTATCCGCCGAGCCGTGGCCAAGGCCATTTATCACAACAAGCTTCTTCGGCTCATTGATGTATTCTATTATTTCTTGGGATTGTGACAATGGCACGATATCATCCTCATCGCCGTGTATAATCAATATCGGGCATTTTATTTTCTTCATTATCTTTTTCATATCATATTTTGCAGAGTCTGTTATGAATGAGTGCTTTATGCTAAGCCCGCCGAAATCTATGAATTCCTTAAGTTTCTTTACAAGGCCTGTCTTGATGAAATGTGTCACAAGCTTCCTGAAGTTTGTTGGCGGGGCTATTGCTATCGTGGCTTTTGAGTGCTCCGAGCAGAGTAGCGACGACATGCCACCCAAGCTGAAACCAAGCATCGCTATACCGTCGCAGTGCTGCTTCATGAAATCTATGGCTGCATTCAAGTCGTCCTTCCATGCTGTTGCAGTAGTGTTCGAAATATCGCCTTCGCTCTCGCCATGGCCAGAATAATCAAAAGCCAGTGTCGAGTACCCCTTTGACTGCAAGAACTTAGAGTATATTGAGACATTCTCTTTATTGCTGGAGAAGCCATGGGAAATGATGACCCCTTTCTTGCCTTGGATATCAAGTATTCCAACTAATTTCTGCTTTCTGCTATTATTGAAATACACTTTTTTCATGTAGATCAGAGAAACTGTTTTGATTCCTTGCTCTTAAGGAATTCTTCTACGGCAATCTTTGCCCATGGAACATACTTGTCAGGATTTTTCTTCACATCATTGGCA
>CAZZNM010000020.1:0-10442 GCA_964655805.1 uncultured archaeon | reverse complement strand
GGCTCTATATCAATTACCACGACGGCAGATACGCTTGTCATGAACAGCACCAGCGCTGTTTTACCGGTGACTGTACGCAACAGCGGCGACGAGGCGGCGCATGATGTCAAGATAAGCTTGCTTCTGCCGGACGGTTTTACATCACAAGGCGTCTTCGCCGGCCGGATCGAGCCAGGCAGCAGCTATACAACTGATTTCAGTATTGCAGGCGATGCAAAAAGCGGCGAATATGCATACGCCATACTTGTCGAGTACAAGGATGCGAACCGCTACCCGTTTTCTGCAGTGTCGCCTAATGCGATTGTCTACAAGATACCTTCTTCATCGCACGTCACAGCCACGCTGCGTGGCACAGCCATGCAGGAAAACGGCAGCATTATAATGAGCATAAGAAACAGGGATGCTGTGCCGCATGAAATCAAGGTAAAGCTGTACCTGCCTAATGAGATAGCTTCCATGGAGAGCGAAAAGACCATTGCCCTGGCCGGCAACGAAAATAGGCAGGAAAGCTTCGTGCTGGAGAATCAGGGCGCGCTTGATGGCAGCAATTATGCTGTGTTTGCAGTAATCAGTTATGAGAATGGCGAGCACTATTCGCACATAGCAAGCAGCAACGTCAGAATAGGCGCCGAGACAGCCACTACAAGACCGCAGACAGATGGTGTAAAAGTAAATGATATGCTCATGATTTTACTGGCTCTGCTCATCGCAGTTCTGGTTATTTACAATATTGGTGTGAAGAAATGGAAAAAAAAAGAGCAGAAACAGGAACAGGTATAAATAAAATACTTAGATTCTTAATTGACAATAAAAAAACTGTCGTAAATGTACTTGTCCTTATCCTGATTTTCATTTATCTAGTCTCATATTTCAAGCCAGAATTCATGCTGTCAAAGACAAGCACGTCAGGCGGCGACACAGGCTCGATGATTTATCTTGCAAAGTACATGCATGAATACCTCCTGCCTCACGGAAAGATTTCTGGCTGGTCACAGGACAGGTGGCTCGGCTTCCCTATCTTCCAGTTCCAGTTCCCGCTTGCATACGTTCTGATGGCATTTCTCAGCTATGCAATACCAATGGAGGTGGCATTCAAGCTCGTAACAGCTTTGGGCATATTCACGCTGCCCCTGTTCACATTTCTTGCCATGAGGTTCATGAAATTCAGGTTCCCAACACCTATAATTGCTGCCATTTTTTCGCTGTTCTTCATCTTTAACGAGAGCAACACAGTCTTCGGCGGCAACATACCAAGCATGCTTGCAGGAGAATTTTCATACAGCATAAGCTTCTCGTTCATGGTATTGTTCATAGGATTTATGTACAAGAAAATAAACGAGAAGAAATTCTCTGTGTGGCTTCCTGTGCTGTTTTCAATAGTCCTTTTCACCCACATTGTGACAGCGGTCATTGCGGCACTGTCAGCTTTATTCTTTGTTATTACAAAGAACAGGAAAAAATTCTTTTCTAATTTCAAGTACCTCTTCGTAGTCTTCATCTTGTCTTTTCTTATACTATCATTCTGGATCCTGCCGCTGATTGCTAACGTCTCTTATACAACGCAATACGGAAGGAACTGGGGGACTGCCGAGTTCTTCAAATGGTATCCGGTAGGGGCAATAATCTTTCACGCCCTTGCGGCAATAGCAATATACATCGGATTAAAGAAGGACAGAAGAATCCAGTATTTCCTGTTTATTCTTGCTACGGCCTTATTTGGCTTCATAAACGCCGAACATCTGTTTACTGCAAACATAAGATTCTGGCCCATGATGTATTTTTTCGTTCTTATTCTATCAGCATGTGCCATAGGAAGGATATTTTCAAAAATTAAGCTGAGGGGAAATATTGCCGTTCCATTTGTTGCAATTATCATAACTGTCCTGTATCTCAACAGCTCAGTGTCCTTCATAGACGACTGGACAAAATGGAACTATGAAGGGTACGAATCAAAGGTTTACTGGAGATCGTACAAGGAAATTAACGATTTTATAAGAGAGTCGCCGTACAACGCAAGGTCGTGGAATGACCTGGAGGACCTAAATAACCGGCTTGGCACGCCCCGCGCATTCGAAGCCCTGCCATATTTCTCTGGCAAGCCAACCATTGAAGGCGTTTATGCACAGGCCACCATATCTTCGCCGTTCATATCGTATACGCAGTGCGAACTTTCAAAGCATTGCGCAGGCATACCTACTATTGCAGGAAGGGAGCGGGCAACTGTGCACAACCTCACAGCAGGCACAACGCATGCGGCGATAATGAACGTGAAGTACTTCATAGCGGTTTCTCCGACAGTGAAAGAGGATTTTGCGAGAAATCCTGACTGGAAGATTGTAGAGAGATCAGGCGACTGGGAGATCTATGAGCTGCTTACACACAACGGATCTTATGTATATGTCCCCGAGCATGAGCCAAATGCAATTAGAACAAAAGGAGTGGAATGGAAAAATATCTCGCTGGAATGGTGGACACAATTAGACAAAGTCGACGTTCCTATAGTTTTCTCAGACGACGACAGATTTGTAAAAGCTGAAGGTATCGATGACATGGAAAGAATCAAAGTAGACAATGATTGCATCATAAGCGATCAGATATTTAACGAGGAGATAAGATTCAGCACAAGCTGTGTAGGAAAGCCCCATATAATAAAAGTTTCACAATTTCCCAAGTGGCATGCTGAGGGCGCGGATAAAATATACCTTGTTTCGCCGTCCTTCATGCTTGTATATCCAGAGCAAGAGAATGTAAGATTGTACTATGCAGATACGACAATAGACATCGTGGGAAAAATACTCACAATTATAGGACTGATAATCATAATACTGGTTGCCATTCCAAGAAAGAATTATGTAAAAGATTACTTTGAGTCTAAGATTTTCTAGCTATAACAACAATATTTTCCCCCAATCTTACATGGATAAATGGAAGACAAAATATAAACTGAACAGCAGTCATGAACCCGAACACCGGTTTCTGAGCCATTGTCGGAATGATAGGTATGTATGGCGAATCCCAAAAGCCGTCAGAAAATATTTTTATTATTTCGAATTTATTTTCTAGCAAACTAAGCCATTCATTAGGGTTAAGCAAAGATATATGGGTTTTATCACGGTAGCCGAACCAGTCATCTCTTTTTATTTTTCTCATTAATGATGTTGTGTTTGGAGTGACAAAAATAAAGATACCGTTATTTTTCAGAATCCTATGAACTTCTGCTATCGCTTTCTCCGGGGTGTTCAGATGCTCCAATACATGCAAGGCAATAACAACATCAAAAAATCTGTTCTTAAAAATGGAAAGATTTCTTGCATCACCGACATAGGTCTTGGATTTCCTGCATATGTTCTTGCTGGATTTTATCGCATAGCTTGATTTGTCAATGCCATATGTGTTAAAATCTTTCTCAAGCCGCTTCAGGAGATAGCCAAAAGAACAGCCAATCTCAAGCAGGTTGCCAGATTTCTTGTACCTCCTTATCAAACTTGTATAAAATCTGAAAACAAATCTACGATCTTTTCTAATCTTACTATGTTCAAAATAATTGTAATCAAATTTTGAATAAAGCTTCATATTCCTTGACAGATTTCTCAACCCCTAAAAACTTCAACAGCTTCCACCTTTTTGCTATGTATTTCTTTCTATTGCCCAATATCTCTATTGCAGCATCTGCAATTGCACTGCTGTCTTTTATTGGAACAACTATACCGGCTTTAGTGCGTTTTACCACAGTTCTGACTCCAGGCAGGTTTGTTGTGATAACAGGCGCGCCACAGAGCATTGCTTCAACTTGTGTATAGTTGAATGACTCGAGACTGCTAATGCTAGGCACTACAAACACATCGCATGCTGAATAAAATTTATTTTTATTTTTCTCATGCAAGAATCCCAGAAAAATCATCCTGTTTTCAATTCCCAGTTTTTTGGAAAGTTTTATTATTTTTACTTTTGCTGACTCCTTTTTGCCGCCAGCAACTTTTTTCCCTTCGCCTGCAATGACCAGCAGCGCATTTTTTCTCTTCTCAAATATTTTGGGCATTGCTGAAACAAGATACTCCAGGCCTTTTTCTCTGGTGATACGTCCCAGAAATCCTATCACCTCAAAATTTTCTGGGATGCCATATAGTTTTTTAAAACCCTTTTCATGCCTGAAATTTTTTGCCTCTATAGGTAGAATAATTTCTTTTGCTTTATCTGAAAATTCCTTTACTCTTGAATTGTGCATGTAGTCCATGGAATTTACAACTATGCTGTCTGCTGATCTTAACGCCTTTCTTATTGAATGATAATAGACCTTTTCTACAATCTTGGAGAGTGCACCTTTCATGTCAAGGTCGCAGTGATACGTGACTATGAGCCGTTTGTTATTCTTCTTTGCTACTTCAGCTAGTTTTCCAGCTTCGAATATGGGCGCATGTATGTTTACAACATCAAAACCGTCCACGATCTTAGAGAAATTGCTCACGAATGAAGGAGAAAATGCGCCGCGGTTGAACTTGAAAGCAACTGGTACTCTGATTATGGTAACATTATTAACCGTTTCATTAAGTTGCAGATCTTTTTCATGCTGTGTTGTTATGACGCAGACATTATGACCTTTCTTTACCAAACCTTCTGCAAGCGTCTTGGCGTAAACGGTCATTCCGCTGACATACGGATAATAATAAGGCGAGGCGATGAGGATATTCATCTTATTACCTCAGTACGTACAAAACCAGATACACAAGAACGATCCAGACAATAGTGCCAGAAAGCATCTGCTTGTCAGAAAAGACTTTCTCAGTGTTCCTTGATATTCTGCTGCTCCCAAATATGAAACTCATGTATCTGAAGAGCAGGAACGCTGCAACAGGTATTGTTATGATCATATAGGTATTCGCCTTGGCTATTATCGAGTATATGCTGTACGAGATGAATAACGCAGAAATAGCCGATACTATTAAATAGTCAGTCGACAGGTTGTCATACGGCTCCAGCACCTTCCTGTGACTCTTTGCCTTCTTTCCAAGAAAAACCATCTCGCTCTTCCTCTTGCCCAGCGCAAGGAACAGTGCAAGCAGAAAAGTGCAAAGAACCAGCCACGGCGAAAGATAAACATTTATTTCCAGTATCCCCAGGATTGCCCTCATGCTGAAAAGCACGGCTATAGTAATAACATCGACTATGTACATATTTTTCAGCAGGAACGTATACGCCAATCCTAAAAAGAAAAACAATAAGGAAGCTAAACCAAACAGATAGCTTAATGAGAAGGATGCGTATGATGCTGCAACGAACAATGCTGATGCAAATACAACAGCCTGCGTCTTGGTAACCCTTCCTGATGGAAGCGGCCTCTGTTTCTTTTCAGGATGTTTCCTGTCCTTTTCAATGTCAACTATGTCATTTATCGTGTAATTTACCCCGGAGTAGATGCATAAAACAGCAAATGCAAGGAAGGTCTTTATCACAAAGTCTGATGTAAGTATCTGGGAGAAGATGAGCCCTAGAAATACAACTAGGTTTTTGTACCACTGCTCAGGCCTCAGGAGTTTCAGCAAGGCTAGCATTAATAACCATTATAGTAAAGCAATAAATAATTAATGTACTACAAATTTGCTTCACATATAGTCAGCAAAGAAACTAATATATCAAATATTTCTTTGCATGACTATAAAGAAAAGAAATAAAAGCTCGTTCTTTTTACAGCATTTGCAGGAATATAGGCCCCACGAAATTAAATACAAGCATCACGAGCATGATTATTGACACGATTTTTGTGATTTTTGCCGCATTTTTCGTGTATTTGCCTATTGTCTCTTCAAAGAGCAATCCGCCATCGAGCGGTTTCAGCGGCAGCATGTTGAATATGCCTATGAAAAGGTTCAGCGCAAATATCCAGAACATAAGGCTGTACAACGAGAATGCTGCATAATTCTGCTTCACACCTTCGACGGGAGGCACTGCCACGCCCAGGTAAGGCCCGCTGCCATCTGGCCGCTCCTGTAAGGCCACGGTATATGTCGTGACATTGCTCTCGTCCGGCATGCCGACAGGGCCAAATAAATTTTCAGTAAACCTGACCTTCGGCATGAAACGGACATTCTCAGCAACAGAAATGCGCACAGGATCGCCTGGCTTGTAATCAGCAATGATTTCCCTGAATTCATTGGTACCAGATACATCCTTGCCATCAATAGAGAGAATGAACCCTGACATGTTCTTGCCAAAAACAGAAGATTCGTTTGCAATAAATGCGGTGCCAGTCGGCTCGAACATTACATTGAACGAGACTGAAAGCACCAGAAGCATTATACCTGCGATAAGTATGTTTGCAGCACTGCCTGCTGCATATACCTTCAATTTCACGCGGCGCTTTGCGCGCTTCAATTGCTTTTCATCTGGCTCGACAAACGCGCCTGGTATAATAACAAGCAGTATCCAGCCGACAGATTTGATGCGGATCTTGTCGACGCGCGCCATAATGCCATGTGCGAGTTCGTGCGGCACGACGACAGATATGACAGCAATGAGCCATATCCACCACGGCAGTAACAGCAATCCAGGCTGCAAATTTGCCTCGCTCGTGGGCCCAGGAAGAACGAAGACGATGCCTTGCTGCTGTTCTGGCTTCTGGATAATTGACACCGAATTGCTGACGAGGAATGTAGATATCAGGACCAAAGCCAGCAAGCCGATAACAATGCCGGATGCGCCGACAAAGCTCCAGAAACGCGGCGCTGCGTGGGCAACCTTATCAATGAACTCGCGCCCTCTCTGGGTGCGACGTACGAACATGATGCCCTGCAGCTTTACTTTTTTTCTGTCACGATAGAGCAATATCGCGACAACAGCAATGAACGCTAGAAACAAAGCTAGGTCATGATAAGACATGCTCTATAAATTAGGCATTAAGCTATTAAATGTTTGGATTTCGGTGGGCAAGAAACATTATGCAGTTTCTATAAGTTCTTTGTGCAGCTTTTTGACTACCATTTCTGCATGCTTAGGCTCGACCTTTACTACAACAGCAGGAATGCCTTTTTTTGTTGGCGAGGCACCAACCACAGCATACCTTTCAGCCAATCTGTTTATTTTTTCCACAACACCGAAACCCGAAGAGCCCCTGCCTATAACATACACAAGCGCAACATTCCCATGATCAACTTCATAACCCATTCTTCTGATATCATCGCATATATCTTCAATTATACCACTTGTGTTATGATTACCATTCCCTCTGCATGTGACAAGTGCCCTGCCACGCATGTTGCTGTCAATTGTCGATATATTGACACCACGCTCTGCGAACAGATGATATGGAAACGTCCCAGCATAATCCATCATAGGCGATCTTATATCTAGTATATGTTCTGTTGAAGAGGACGATATTATTTTGACAGGTATCTCTGGATCACCCACGCTATCTACAATAGTGGTGGTTGCTTTAGGCCGATCTATACTTTTGATAACTATGGGCTTGTTGTTATCAGACGCCAGTGCCACTGCCTCTGACTGGATAACCTTTCCGGCCTCGACTGCCTCACCATAATCGAGCTTGGGTACATGCCTTGCTTGTGGCACAACCTGTGGGTCTGCGCTCATCAACACTGTAGTTTTCCACAGATAAACTTCTGCATCAAGGGCAATGGCCAGCCCTATAGACTTCGAGTCAGAAGCTCCCCTCCCCATCAGGGTAATCTCACCATCCTTTATACCAAAATATCCAGGCTCGAGTATAACATAGCCACTGTCCAGAAGCGGTTTATATTTTGATGCCTGCTCTCTTGTTAGGTCCATGTCAATCCTTGCCGTGCCGAAGTTTCCATCTGTTATAACACTTGTGTCTTGTGGGTCTATTAGCTCAACTTTCACGCCGTCTTCAAGCAGCTTATTGAAAAGAATAGAGGCTGCCATAACTTCGCCGTAGTGGCCTATTCTATCATGCAGCCTGCCTGTAGGATCGCCATTTTCAAATATATCTACTATGTTCCTTCTTACGTCAGAAACAGCACTGTCAATTTTCTGCTTGGCAAACGACCTGTATTTTCCATCACTTATGAGGACGTCTACAAGCTTGTAATGCTTACCCTTTATGCCTTCTAACGCAGTTTCTAGGTATTCATCTAGGATGTTTGAATCTCTTGGACGCCCACGATTTTGCAACCCCGAAGCAAGCCCTAGAGCATAATTATAATTTCCATGAAGCTGGTCTGTGATGCCCCTGATGGCAGATATGACTATAATAGGCTTGTAGCCTGCTTGCATCTGCCTTCTTATCAATGAAATTGACTTTTCTAAGTTTACAGAGTCGGCGCTAAGGTCTCCACCGAATTTGTTGACAACATATGTCATTCAGTTCATTTTCCCCAGCACATACGTGTATCACAAAAGTATATAAGCTTTGCTATTCGTAAGAATATTACGAGATTCGTAATATTACGATTTTCGTAAGGCATTTATGCATTCCGGAGGGAAGGATTAGCATGAAGGACGAAACTGACTACAAGATCGTTAAGATGCTCGAGAAGGATGCGCGGACCAGCTTCGTCCAGATCGCCGAGCGCCTTGGCGTCACGGAAGGAACGATACGCAACCGCGTCAAGCGCATGGAAGACGGCGGGCATATAAAATTCACATTAAAGCATCGCGCAATAGAAGGTCTTGTCCTGATAAAAGCAAAGAATGTAAAAAATATCATAGGCCATCTCAAGCAATTTTCTGACAACATATATGAGATATCCGGCGAATACGATGTGGCTGCAATAATCGACGCGCCGACTATGAACGAGCTTAATAAAAAGATAGACAAGATACGTGCGATAAAAGGCATCGCCGACACAAATACAGCGATAAGCTTGACAAAGCGATGATTTCTTTATTCTGATCTGATTTATATTCAATTACACAGAATTGATAAGTATGACTGACGTATTCTGGGCAGACCAGCTAGCCAGCGAGGCAATAGATCGCGCAAAGCGGGAAAACGCAATAGTCACATGCCGCAGCGGCATGTCGACGAGCGGCGCGAAGCACATAGGAAATTTTTTTGATATAACAAAGGCATACATCGTGCACAAAGCAGTGCTAAAAAAGGGCACGGAATCGCGACATATATTGACACACGATGACCGTGACCCTATGAGAACAGTACCGCTACGTCTTCCTGATCTAGATGGCAAATGGATGCTGCTTGACGAAGAATCGCAGAAGAAGATAGCAAAATATCTGGGCTATCCATACATAAGCATTCCAGATCCATTTGATTGCTGCGAATCCTGGGCACGGCACTTTGCTCGCGTGCTCGAGGACGGCATAGATGCTCTGGGCATGAAAATAAACACGTACTCGACGAACGACCTGTACAACGAAGGCAAGTTCGATAATTACATAATGCTCGCTCTGGCAAAAATCGAAGCTTCCCGCAGGATAGCTCAGAGATTCCAGAAGACAAAGAAGAGCGATTTCATACCATTTGATGTTTTGTGCGAAAATTGCGGCAGAATAATCGCCAAGGCGACAGGCTTTGACTTGGAAAGACGTAAAATAAAATACGAATGCAAACTGAAAGCGCTCGCTGGAAAGTACAAGATCGAGGGCTGCGGCCACTTTGGGGAAGCAGGATTTCGCCACGGCAAGCTGCCATGGACCTTTGAATGGCCTGCGCAATGGGCAATGTTCTCAACCACTTTCGAGCCTTTTGGCAAGGAGCACGCAGAGGGCAGCTGGAAGATATGTCAGGAAGTTATGAAGCAAGTATATGAACAGGAACCGCCCATACCACACATCTACGAATTCCTACTCATCAACGGCGAGAAGATGTCTGCGCGCCGCGGCAACGCCTTCATTGTTCAGGAGATGCTCGAGATCATGGAACCAGAGGTCTTCCAATTCCTCTATACAAAACGCAGCAAAAAGCAGAGAAATGTAGATCTGAAAAGCATCCATCTGCTTATCGACGAGTTCGACCGCGCTGAGCGCATATACTTTGGTGCAGAAGAAGAGAAAAACGAGACAGACAAGGCAAATATCATGCGCATGTACGAATCTAGCATGAAAGCGATTCCAGAAAAAATACCAGTGCGGATACCATACCAGTTGGCTGTCATGATTTCATCGATGTACGGCCATGACGCAAATACAAAGAATATTGCCATGGCATTTGTCAAGACAAAAATTTCAGGCGATGATATAATAAGGATTGACAATCGATTGGCTTTGGCAAATAACTGGATTGAGCGCGTGGCGCCAGAGATGCGAATAAAAATCAATGAAATGCCAGATCTGGCTTTATTGTCCAGCAAGGAAAAGGAGGCGCTGAAGGACTTGTATAAGCACTTGCACCCTAGAATTACAGAAGACGAAATAAATACCCTGCTTTACGATATCGCGAAGAAAAGCGGGCTTGGCAAGGATTTCTTCCGCGGCTGCTATCTTGCGCTGATCAGCGAAGATCATGGCCC
>CAZZNM010000019.1:0-10702 GCA_964655805.1 uncultured archaeon | reverse complement strand
GCAGTAAAACGCCTGCTTTGTGATGAGCATGATTTCTCAGAAGAGCGGATAGACTCGGCTTTACAGAAATTGAGGGAAGAAAAGAAATCGCAGAAAAGCCTGTCAAAGTGGCTATGAGCCACAGCATTTGGCTCTGCAGGCAGCTGCACCGCTTACGCCTTGAGTCCTTTCACATGCAGTCCTGAGGGTATTATCACGGCAACCTATTTTATCATCGTCATGTAAGTCTGAATCAGAGAAACATTTAGATGACTTTGTATTTTCGTCCTTAGGGTCATTACCACTTGGATCATATCTTGCTATTAACAGGCCTGAATCGGTCCCTTCGCCGGGTGACTGAAACGCGCTCACAGAACAGCCACGCGCTATGGCTGTTGAGCACCCGTTGCCCCATGCAGTCTGGTCGTTGATTGTTTGTCCTCCTGCACCAACCTGCAACACAAAAAACGCAGCAATGACAACAAGCACGAGAACTGCTATAGCAAGAATTACGACCATATTAATCGGCAGTGATATGCCTTTCTGAGCCATGATTTATTATTTATCGATGCCGCTATATAAAGCTAATTAAAAGTATTGATAAAAAAGAAAATTTCGCTATTTGCTCAGCGTCAGCTCAATTATCGATACATTTATCTTTTCCTTGCTCTCGGTCTCGAGCTCCTCTGTGCCTATCTTCACGTTCTTGATCGTTGCGTCCTGCACAAACTTGTTCTTCACGATCTCGGCGACGTCGACTGCCTTGCTTATGGCTTTGCCTCTTGCTTTAAGGTGTATTTCATTCTGGCCTTCGCTGAACTGCGTCACGACAGCAAGCACATAGGACATGGTTGGCTTCTATTAGGGGCATTTTGTGCCTTTCCTATGAAGACCACGTTGTCTGATTTCTCTGCCATCTTTGTTCACCTCGTTTGTTTGCAATTTTTATTTACAGTTGCTATTCTGAATCTTGATATAGGTTATTTAATTTCGCAGCAAAAGTTTTTAAGTCTTGGTCGTTGTTGTGCCACGACAGCCTATGCAGCATGCTTGTATGCACGGAAATGTTGCTGTGCCTGAGCAGCCAGATATTTTCAGCGTTCTGCATGCTTCGCCTAGCTCTTTCAGAATTTTTTCATTGTTAGAATCTTTTATGTAATTGTTGTATTCCTCGCCGTCGCAGTTGGTATCAGCACTGCGGTAAGCGCCGCATATCTGAGCCTGTTTTAACCTTGCAGCAGCATCGCCTCCACCTGGCCCTGCAACAGAGAAAAACATAGCCAGAATCACTGCAAGCACGACAACGGCAAGTATGATTATTATTGTTGTGTCTATAGGCAGTGAAATGCCTTTATTAACATTATTTCTAAGGTTTATTTTTCCTATCATTTTCAACCCTCTATGATGATACTTCTTTTCCACGATATAAATTAATTAGACACACTCACATTTACTGCTGCAAACAGTACCTGTGCATGTCATCGTCTTGCCTTGTGAACAGGAGCCTGAGCATGGCTGTGCATCAGACGACATGCAACCCTCGCCCGAGTCGAGCACACCGTCGCCTGCGCAGAAATTGTTGCAGAACGTGCCCGCGCCTGTATCTGGCCAGTTTATGCAGCACCCGTCTATTGTCCTTGTATCGTCGCCCTGCTTGCAGAAGCGTTCTGTTGCTGAGAGGCACTTGTAACTGCCCACGCTTTCACGGTCTTGTTTTCTGCCTAAGCCAAGCCCTTCTATATCGCGCGCGCATGTCCATACGCTATTGTCCATGCAGAGCATATCGCCTTCTGTCTTCAAAGTAAATGTCTTTTCATTGTTCTGCGAGCAATCCAATACAGGCAGGTAATCTTCTATTTTCACTTTCAGCGAGAATGGCCTTTTCACAAAGCGGTTAGAAGCCTCGTCATGATAATAGTATACAGACTTTGTCTGGAATATGTTGTAGTCAATAGGCAATGGTTGCCCGCTGCCTGAGCACTTTGTTCTGCTGCAGTCCAAATAGTCACAAGGATTCACCACATTGCCGATGCCGCCATTCCTTGTTTTTCTAATCTCTAAGTGCAGGTGCGCACCCAACGAATATCCGGTGTTGCCAACCTCGCCTATCTTCTCGCCGATATCCACATCGCCTGATTTTTTCGTGACTTTGCTAAGATGCGAATAGAACGAATAAAGGTCATCGTCGTGTTTGATCATCACAAAGTTGCCGTACCTGCCGCCGCATGCAGTATTGCCTTCCACGCAGCTGTCTTCTGTGTCAACAATCTTGCCGCTGCTTACTGCAAACATATCATCGCCGCGCGCTCCGGTAACGTCAATGCCCATATGAAATCCTGTCCTTGAATGTGATGTTGGCTCTGCAAAACAGAATCCGCTTATGCTCTTTCCATTTGTCGGCCATGTGAGTGCGTAGACGTTATAGCTCTCGCGCACACCGCCGTAAAACACGTAGCAGCTCATTATAGCAGAGACATAGTTCCCTGTCTCTTCTGGCATGTGAGGCGCTACCTGCTCCCATGTGTCGCTTTTTGCTTTCTTCATCGCCTCCTTTAGGCGCCCAGGCCCGCCATTGTACGCAGCAAGCGCCAGCTTTATTTTGTTTATTTCATCTCCCTTGTCGAAGCTGTGTAGCTGCTCGTTGAGGTATTTCACGCCTGCGGCAATATTCTTGCCCGGCTCAAATCTCTCGTCGCTGCTCTTGTCGCATTTTTCTGGTGTATAAGAGTTGCACGCAGCTGCTGATATCATGCCACCGCACTCCACGCTCACAGATTCGTACTGAGGAACGCTGAGTCCGAGCCCTCTTGCCGTGTCTGGCATGAGCTGCATAAGCCCGGCAGCACCTGCGCATGACACTGCTTCTGCGTTCCATGAGCTTTCCTGCTGTATCATCGCCCTTACAAGGCTTGCAATCTTTTCCCTGCTTATTTTCTTCCAATCGCTGCTGCTCACTGCATCTCCTATCTCTTTGTCGTAAACATCAGAAAATTTGCATTGGCTTGATGCTATGCCAGCCACATTTTCAATGAAACTTGCGTCAACCTTGTAATGCAAAAGCAACCCGCCTTGCGGAGGCATCATGCCACCTTCTGACGCTACAAGCTCAGCGTCTGTCGAGAAGTCGCTTTCTAGTGGCTTAAGCCAAGAAGCAATCTCACTGAGCTGGGAATCAATCTCTTTTTTCTTGTTTTCCAGATAATTCTGATCTGAATAATCATTGCCTTGTTGCTTTATTGAAAAATCTACAAGCAGCCAGCCGCCGAAAAGCATTTTCCTGAACATCGTCTTTATTTTATCTTTGCTTGTTGTAACACGATCTGTTGTTGTATCGCCTTGGCTTGCTATTATATTTTGCTTTACCTGATATTTGACTCCGTCATAGCCGGGCCAGAGCCTGCCGATGTCTATGTCCTTTATATTGACAGCAACAGTACCGACCTTTACCTCGTTGACAGGATTTTTATCAGAGCCCGGTATATTGGTGTATTCCTTCATGGCTTCTTTGAAAAACTCTGATGCATGCAGTACCTGCGGCAGACATATTCTCGGATTGCCATTGTTGCACTTGCCTGACGGCAGATCCAGAAGCTTCTGCTGTGCAGGGTCTGTTCTGTACCAGTATTCCTCGCCGACGCCATCCTGTGCCTTGAAAATTGTCTGCGCGGTTGACACAAGCCAGGTGACGCCCAGTGATTTTTCTGTCAGGTAAAACGTGTTCTTCACTGCAAGCAGCTGCATTTCCTCGAATATTATTCTCTGCTCCTTTAAGGCGCTCCCAAATAGCGTGAAAATAAATATACTCAAAAGTCCGAGTATGAACAATGCTATTATTATCTTGTTAATTATTTCACCGCTGCCCTTCAATCTGTATCACCATATAAGATATTTTATCCTTGAAAAATAGCGGTATGGCCGCATTGAAATCGTATTGTGAGAATGTAATTTCCTTTTCAGCGCAGCATACGGGCGTTTTGTCGCCATTCGTGCCTTTGCACCTGCCTAAGTCATCTATTTTCTCCTGAATGCCGCATGGATACCTCTCGATTTCAACCGGCGGTATGCCGAACTTGAAATGTGTATCACTTATGCCAAGGTCTATGGAGCATGTACCCCTATCTCCTTCGCCGCACCTCACAACCTCGAGCGCATCGGGCATGTTCTTGTATGCATCAGCATCATTTTTGCAGCAGACGAAAAACGTGTTTTCAGATGAGCATCTGTTTTTTCCCTGCGATATCGGTATCCTGCCAACATTGCACGGGTTTGAGAATTGTAGGGGCGCGAAATCCCCTGTTATCGCAGGCCATAGGATGTCGCATGTGCCCTCTAGATTGTCGCCACACTTTGCAGAATTTATCGATACGTCTGATATGCTGTTCTCTTCGGTGTTCAGCGACACCCTGTAGTATTTGAACCTGTATTTGTCAAGGAATGCCTTCAGGAATATGGGCATGTTCTGCGAGCTAGAAGCGTCCAGCGAGCCTGTGTAGGAAGATTCCATGGCATGCTCAAGCACCTGCCTGTCGCCCTGCTCAAGATTGGATATTATAGCCGCAACAAAATAAGGATGATTGAAGATGTTTATCACATCAACATCATAGCTGAATCCTCTGTTCTGAACTATGAATGTTATGTACGCACCAAATGCAAATATGATTGCCACAATTCCTACAAGGACTACAATTAAAGTTGTTATTTGTGATAAGAATTGTCCCTTCATTTCTCGATCTCCTCTATACATAATGCTACTTCTACAATATTGTCATTTTCTTCAGCAATAACTGAAGGGTCTATCTGATCACATATGTTTGTAGAGTCTTCTGAAAATTTTGATTTCAATGGGATTGCATGTAGTATGATGCCTTTATTTTTCTGCTGTTCTCTGTAACTGAATTTGTGCACGAGGTAGGGAAAGTATCTGCAATCGCTTGTTTCCTGGTTATCAGAATCGAGAAGGCAGACATACATATTGTCTGATTTCTTTCTTATCAGCGATGGTTTTCTGGAATATGTAATCTTGAATCCTACGCCGCTCTGGGATCCTATGTTATCCTTTATCACCATCTTCTGATCCTCCTTGGTAAGATAAGCTCTTTCAGCCAGGCACGTAATTCTTGTCAAATAAGTATCTTCCATTTCTATGGTGAGCTTGGCCTGGTTGATTTTATTGCTATTTAGTGTGGCTATGGCTACGGGAAATTCCCTTATCATAGAATCCTGGAGATTGTCCACCTTGTCCCGCCTGTATCCTGATTCCCATTCCTTACCTGTAATAAGGTCTTTTACTTTTATTTTGTATCCGAATTCGCATATCCTTACAATGCTCTCTATGTCCTTCAGATTATCAAGCTCGTCTTTTTTGAATACAGATTTTGCAATAGTCAATTTGCTGCCCATTATGTTGTCGGCTAATTCAAGTGCCGTTCTTTCCAGCACATGTCTTTCTACATTTGGTTTTATTAAAAAAAGAAGTATAATGAGGGCAATTACAATAAAAGCTGCGAATACTATGGTAACTACGTAAAGCAATATATCCGTTGGTGTTGGTTTTTGCTCTGACATATTTATCACCTAGCATGCGCCTGACTGGGACATAACAACAGATCTTTCACATCTGACAAAATATATTATCTTCTCATTTTTTGGATCGCAGTTCTCTGTGCTCTCAGTTACATCGACGTTCTGTATATATCCGAGTGTGTACGTCTCTTTTCTTCCGCTCGTTACGGATACGGTCACAGAATTATGACCTATCTTGATTTCGCATTCTGTTTTGGGCAAAGAATACTGATGCACCGTGCCCACGGGAGCGGTTTGCAGCAAGTTTATAATGCCAGAAATTTCTTCTGCATTCAGGGCTGCGCTTAATTCTACTACCTTGGACCTGGATGTGATCAAGGAAGGCAACAGGAATGTCATGGCAATAATTAATGTAAGTATCACAAGAATAGTTGTCCAGAGCGCAAAACCCTTCATGATTCATTTCTATTCTGGATTATAATTAAAGCTTAGTTGAGTTGGTTTTGAAGGAAGTCATTCAGAGACAATCTATATATAGAATTCAAGTAAAAGATAGATCATGGACGACACCATGAAAAAATGGTTACTGATTTTAATATCTGTCCTTGTAATTTTTATTGTTCTCCTAGCTATAACAGGTAAAATCTTTGGCGTAATTAATATACCTAAGGTAACAATAACGTGATCATATGGCTGAGATGCTAATAAAGTATTTGCCCGAGCTTGTTATTTTCTTAGTAATTGCCATTGCAACTCTTGTCTTTATCGCTATCTTTAAGCCAGAAGCATTGAAAACGGCTGCGGTATTTCTTTTCGGGGGATTAGACAAGATTATAGGCATAATTGGTTGATATGGAAAAAGTGCTAGCGATCATTATTTTGGCAGTCTTTACGCTTGGTTTGATTATTTTTGCATTCAGCACTGGTTTCCAGCAAGTGTCTGGCAAAGGTGCAGACATACAGGATGATATAAAAGTTCTTGGACAAGTCAAGAAGTCTATAAAGTTTCTGAGCACGCCAGAAGCCTTACTTAGTTGCGAGCGTGTTAAAAATGATTATATTTACAACATAGAAATAAGAAACGTGAATGTTAAAACCGGAGAATCTGGAAAATCTGTTATCATACCTGTTCTGTATTATTTGAACACAAGAACATCCACCAAAGAGATCAGCGTCAGCGAAGAAGAGAAATCTTTAATATTAGATTTTCAATTGAAGAGCGATAGATTGCCAGTTATTATAAAAAATAAAGAAACGAGCTATCGGGGGGAACTGAAGCTCAATCAAAATCTTATACTTGACATATTTTCAATAGAAAATTCTGCCATGTTTCAGCCAAGGATTGCTGTGCCTATAGCGCCTGATGTAAAATCCGGGCCTTGCAGCACATCCTTGAACATAATATGCAAAGACGGCTTCGAAAGGAATGTCTTTGAAGAAGGTGAAGAGGTTTTTTTAACTCTGTGTGACAGGGGTGTCCGAATAAAGCTTGACAAACTTAAGGGCTCTGGAAGCTGCAGCGAAAAAATACCAGAGTTTGAAATAGAAGTGTCTAAGGAACCTTCTGAGCCAGAAAAGGAAAAGCAGCTTGTGATAGGTGAGGATATTGCGCTTGGTTTTTGGAGACAAACAAATGATCCTGAGCTAAGGGATTGCTGGACGAAAGGTCTTCTGGATTCTTCTGAAAAATGCCTTGAACTGTTGCTTGCAGGCATTACTTTAACAATCTTGCCTGATAATTATAAATGTCCTTAATTCTTATAGTCAGCAAATAAATTATATCCTGTTTATTTATTTGCTTAACTATTAATATAGCAGGTATGGATAGAATTTTTATGAAAGGCTTGTCAACTTATGCAACTTTTTTTATTATTCTGGCTGTAGTTGTAATTGGAATAGCTCTGGTTGCAACTGGCGCCTTAAATACATTTATTGAGGCATTCGGCATTCCACTAGGCGATAAGCCACTGAAGCCAATAGAAGGCCTGACTGAGAAAAATATCAAAGTCGAATGTGCAGAGATTGCTGCTGGTACGCAGAATCTTTTTGAATATAAATTAACCCTGGCGAGCGTGAGTTTACGCTTTGAAGGCGATGAGGTGGCTGTTCCTGTATTCTTTTTCAAAGGCTACACAGGACTGGGAGAGCCGGCATTAAAGTTCAGCCAGTTCGAGGTGCAGGAAACAATTAAGTCAATGGCAATAAATTCAGAAATTCCACCAACTGGCTCAAAGGAAACATTAACACTCATTTTAATGAAAAGGGACGTAAACTGCATCAATATTGCTAAAAACTCTGTGTCAGTTGAAGAATTTACAAAAAAATGCGCAGGCAGGGTATTGGGAATCAGATCTTCAACAGCGCCTGCTATCGATATTACCCAATGCACCAAGCCTGGAACAGGCATAAAGCAGATTTATATAACCTTGGATAATGCAGAAGTTTATCAAAAGTATTATTGTAAAGTAAAGTTTACAATAACTAATAAAGACAATGTGGAGTGGAAAGAAGACGACAAGATAAAAGTAAGGGTATGGTGCCTTGGCGATAATGTCGGAAATGGTATTATACCTGTCACTATTGACGATTTTATAAAGCTGCAAGCTGGGGATTCTAAGGCTTTTGACATATTTAGCATACAATACGGAACTAAATTATGCACAAGGTGGGATGAATCCATACTTACAGATGAAGATCTTAAGAAAAAATATGCAAATGGCTGGAGAATAGACCTTCTAAAAAATTGCGATGATAGCGCAACAGCCGTGTTTAATGACCCGGCATGCTGCAATTTCAAAGACAAGCCTGATTCATGCGCCGCAAGCACCTACAAACCAGGCTCTGAACCGCAACTGATATCATCTATAACGTTCAAGTGTTAGAATGGCAACAGTACTCGGATCTGATATATCATTAGGAACGATGGTGGCTGTAATTCTTGCACTTGTTGCGTTATTATTTATTATTCTTTTTTCCACAGGGCAGTTTGATTTTATAAAATCCATTACATCTTTTATATCAGGTATTCTTGGTTCTGCCAAGTAATGCTAACGTTACTCCAGAACTTCAATAAAAATGTATTTATTAAAGAAAACAAGTATTAATTATGAGACCTGAGCATATCGTTGTCGGACTTATTATAATGCTTATTGTTCTAGCCTTTGTCATAATTGCCTTTGGAGGAAAAATATTGCCTGGTTTTTTAGAAGGAATTGAATCTCTTTTCAAATTAGGTGGGTTAAAGAAATAGGTTTTTGCGATGAATGGCTTTATAGAGCAGGGCGGGGATATGATCTTGCAGATCATACTTATTATAGTAGCATCATCAATTTTCATAGCCATATTTGGTCTTAGCCAGACAGAAAAACAAGTTGTTATTCTAAATACAGAAATATTAAGGAGTAAGATAGAGGAGGTATGCACAACCGGGGGCAGTGCAACGATAAAGAAGTTGAACTTTCCGCAGCAAAAACCGAACACGCTCTTAGGCACGACTGACTATTTGCCGAGGCTTGCGATATCTGGCAGTGGCTCTGTTGATCCCAAGTATGTTCTTTACTATGAGGCATTCCCGCCAGGTGAAGCTATTGGGTGGGAGGTTTATAATGGCTTTGATTACAGGTTTATTGCGCCGTTTGAATATCCTGACTTAGAGAATAAAAACAGTGTGATAAAGGGTGTAGATGTTTCAACCTTCTTCAGCGTAATGAGGGATCATGCAGTTAAAGTCGAAAAAGAAGTTGGCGAATCTAAGGAGAAAAAGGCAGTTATTGTAAATAACATACTTCTGACAGAACATCTAAATGTATTGCCGACAGAGGAGGTAGTTAACGAGAACGGTAATCCAGCCGCTCAAGGCAATCTTGGCAGGCCGTCTGAAAAAGACCCGAATATTTTTGTGTTCACGGATTACAATGGATTGGAGAAATCAGAGAAGTCTTACATAAAATACAGGCCGTGCGCGCCAAATTCATTATGCCTCAAGACGAGAAGTGAGGTGTATTCATTCGATCTTGGTGAAAGTTGTAAAAAAATAAAATACATACGGCTTGAATACGATGCAACAAACGTTCCGATAAAACAGGAAGTGAAAGAAGTTAGCGACAATGTGGTACTTAAATGGTCAAATAAGGCTGTAACAGGCGCATGTAAATATATTGGTAAGATTCCTGTGATTGGCAAGAAGCCATGTGGTGTTGCAAAGCTTGGTGTTAATTTATTCAGGGCCAAACAGGTGATTAACAATGTCCGCCATGATATGCAGAGATTAGCAACGTCTTACAAGGTTTCTGATTTCTATGTTGCCAGCCCATGTGGTTTGGAGGACATAGAAATAAAATATGATGATGATTGCACAGACGGGGGTAAAAAATGCGAGAAACTCATTAAATATCCTATGTATGTATATTCCATCAATGAGCCTTCTGTCACAAACGTTGGCGATCATTATACGTGTGTTGACAGTATAGAAGAGACAGATAACGTACAAGGCGAGGATAATGTGCCTTGCATAAAAATAAAGGTAAAAGACCTTAAGAATGATTTCTGCTTTACGAAAAACCCTTATGGCCACGGGCTTGATGTAAAGGATTTAGGTATAAATATTGTAAGCGACCTTGCAAAAGTCCTGATAGGAGATCCATACGAAGCAGGTATTGAAGCAGCTATAAAATATGGAGCATTGTTTGCTGCTGGAAATCTGCCAGTACAAGACACAACAACATACATGCCCGACACAAATAGCTTTGCACTTGAGCCAGCTTCCATAGGTGAGGATGCGCTCGAAAGGGTCGAAGAAATTGTTGGAAATACCCTTGATCTTACATGGGGGTGGCCTAATTAGGCTTTTATTTATTCTTGCCTCAAATAGCTTATGGTCTTTCTGCTCATTCTCCAGGCGCTCTGGTTCATATTCCCCGCCTATGTGGCGAATGCCTCGCCTGTGGTCATTCGCGGCCAGAAGCCATTGGACTTTGGCAAGAAGCTCGATAAACAACGTATCCTTGGTGATGGCAAGACATTCGAAGGCACAATAGGCGGCATAGCCTTCGGCACGCTCACAGGCGTTCTGCAGATATATTTATTCGGGCTTTTAGAATTGCAGAAGATTGGATTAACAGAACACTCTATAGAACTCATTATCGCATTAAGTACCGGAGCCATCATCGGTGATATCATAGGCGCATTCATTAAACGGCGG
>CAZZNM010000018.1:0-10834 GCA_964655805.1 uncultured archaeon | reverse complement strand
GAAACGAAAGTTTAGCCAGAGCTTTGACCTTATGGTCAATCTGGCCAACATTGATTTGAAGAAGCCGGAAAATAAATTTTCAAAGGATGTCGTGCTGCCGCACGGCAGGGGCAAGGATGTCAAGATAGCAATAATGTCTGATACGATAAAGGATGCCATAACAAAACGCGACATAGAAGGCATGGATAAAAAAGAAATGAAACGATTGGCGCGTGAATATGAGTTCTTCTTGGCTGAGGCGCCGTTGATGCCTGTGGTTGGTAAGGTTATGGGTCGCTATTTAGGGCCGAAGGGCAAGATGCCAAAGCTTCTCGCGCCCGGTCGAAGCCCTGATTCTGCATTGAATGAAGCAGGGAATTCTGTGCGCGTAAAGGTTAGGGACTCGCCTGTTGTTCATGTCTATGTCGGCAGCGAAGGCATGGCTGACAAACAGGTCGAGGAAAATGCAATGCATGTGATAAACGAGGTAAGAAAATCACTGCCGGCGAAGTCTCGAATAAAGAATGTCTACATTAAGTTGACGATGAGCAAGCCAGTGAAAATAGATACGGTGTTTTGATGGTGATTAAGGTGACAAGAAAATGTTAAAGTCTGAAAAGCCGCAAGAGGTCGAGAAGATAGCAAAAATGCTTGACGAGTACAGCGTCATAGCTATACTTGATATGCACAAGATACCTGGCAGGCAGCTGCAGAAAATACGAGACAATGTACGTGGCAAGGTTGTAATAAAAATGAGCAAGAAAGGTACTCTTTTGCGTGCCATAGACAGCAGCAACAAAAAGAATATCGCCGCACTGAAAGAACACATAGCAAGGGAGCCGGCACTTATATTGACAAACGAAAATCCCTTCCGGCTTTTCAAGATGATAAAGCAGAACCGAGCGAAATCCAAAGCAAAAGTCGGTGATATCGTCAAACAAGAAATAGTCATACCAAAAGGCCCTACAGAACTGCCGCCAGGCCCGGCAATCTCGACATTGCAAAAGGCAGGCCTTAAGACAGGCGTTCTGCAGGGAAAAATTGCTGTCATGCAGGACAAAATAGTGCTTAAAGCAGGTGAAGCTGTGACAGAAGATATAGCCAGCGTCTTTTCTTTGCTTAAGATAGAGCCCATGGAAATTGGTCTTGATTTAGTTATAGCAATGGAAGAAGGCCTCATTTACAAGAAGGATGTGCTTGATGTTGATGATTCATATTACATAAATGAACTAGAGAACGCTGCACGCCAGGCAGTAAATCTGTCTGTGAACAGCGGATATCCGACCAAGCTCACTGTCGATATAATGATCCAGAAGGTTTTCAATGAAGTAAAGAATTTATGCATCGAATGTAACATTCTGGAAAAAGAATTTATTGATGACGTGCTCCTGAAAGCAATCAGGGAAGCGAAGTCATTGGAAGAAGTAATAAAATAATGGTGGTGAGAAAATGAACTACGTGTATGCATCTCTTTTGCTGCATTCTGCAGGAAAGCCTATAGATGAAGCACACCTGAAAAAGGTTGTGGAAGCAACAGGCACTCAGCCAGATGAGGCAAAAATAAAGGTATTGGTCTCGGCCCTCGCGGGCAAAAACATAGAGGAGATTATAAGCAAGGCGGCAATGCCTGTTGCTGTAGCAGCACCTGTGGCTGTAGCGGCAATGCCTGCAAAAGCAGAAGAGAAAGAAGAAGACATGACGAAGAAGGCCGAAGAAGCAGCTGAGGGATTGTCGGCGCTATTTAATATGTAGCCTGGCCCTGAATAAGCGCGCTCTTCGGATGATTGCGTGTCTTGAAGCTATCCAGTAATATGGATAGACTAGTCGAATCTTTATTCTTTTTTATTTTTTTGAATTCCATTTCGATTTTTTCTAACATGCCTGCCAAATCGTATGCTTTTTGGGTAAGTTTATATTTAATTGGTCGTGAATCTTCTGATTTCTGTATATAACCACCTTTGACATTGTTCTCTATCCAGTCGTTTGCTGCTCGTAAACCAACACTATATGTATTTTTTATATTGAGGCTTGTAAAATCCTTTACATTTCTGAGGTGTGAAAATCTATACAACGTGTTTAATCGTCTACCTTCTAGTAGCATCTTTATCGAAATAATTAATTTATTCCAATTATTAGAATTTCTAAAAGCTTCGATTTTATATAGATAAATTAAATTTTCAAGTGAACATGAACTTCTGACCCAGATTCGTTTAAAGTTTATATGAGGTTTGAATCCTAGCTTTTCCATTATTATTTTATAATCTATAAGAGTTTTTCTATTTATATCTACTATTTTTATGGCTACTTGTGGAACTTTTCTCTTTCCGATGTCTATTGTGCCGTCTCCTATCAGAACTTTTGAGAAATATGAGTCTGCAATTACCTTTAGATTTCCTTTTATTTCCTCAGAAACTAAAGCACTTCTTACCGTATTCATGCTGTTTAAAAGTATGGCAGCTAAGGCAGAATATCTAACTACAGTTCTATATGCGTTTGTAGATGGAAAAATCTCTATCTTCTCTATTCCGATGGATTTTAGAGATTCGGTAAAATCTTTATGTTCACTCATGAGTGTATTAGTAAACTCTACCAAAGTTTCTTTCTTTGTGCCTTCTGCCTGATATTGGCCAAGCATAGTTGAAAATGACTTAATGTCTACGTATCTCTTTATTTCAAACTGCCTTCCAGAACCCCTGCCGTGTGAATACCAAACTCTTAGGTATTTTTCTCTATTTTTTTTGAACTGGGTGGCAAGTAGCTCATATCCATTCGACGTTCTTAGTGGAACTAGAGAAAGCATATCTATTTTATTTTTATGAAATATATTTCTTGGCCTTTTCAAATGTCTTATTCTCCTTATCTCAAACTTAATGTATTTTTTAGACGCAAGTTTGTACTCGAATGACTTACGTAAAACTATATTGTAATTCATCCTACATATTGACGTAAACTTCT
The DNA here is from genome assembly GCA_964655805.1 of uncultured archaeon. Taxonomy (GTDB): domain Archaea; phylum Aenigmatarchaeota; class Aenigmatarchaeia; order GW2011-AR5; family GW2011-AR5; genus CAZZNM01. The sequence continues at coordinate 7,900 of CAZZNM010000018.1, read as the reverse complement.
TGTTTTTATATTGAATTTTTAATTCTATTGGATTTCCTTTTTTAATTTTAAAAATATTTTCGTAATCGTTCCCAATATATATTCCGACTTTGTTCCCCATCTTAAGGACTTTAGCACTACGCATGGATATCGATGTACTTGTGTTAATTTAAAGTTAATTGCGCATCATTTGGATAATGGACGCAAAAGAGCTTCTTGGAAGAAAGTTCTCTGATAATTACAGGAAATACTATCGGGTAGAACTATTCAAAGAGAAAGGCTTTGCTAGGCAGAAATGCAAGAAATGCGGCCGGGCTTTCTGGGCCATTGTTAGTCGTGAAACATGTCCAGCGCAGCCGTGCCAGAACTATGAATTTATCGGCAAGAAACTTGCAAAACGTATGGATTACATTGACTGCTGGAAAAATATCGAAAGGTTTTTCAAGAAGAATGGTCATAAGTCGATACCGCCTTATCCTGTTGTCTGTAGATGGTTTCCTGGATTGTATTTTACTATTGCTAGTGTCGTTGCATTTCAAAGAAGTGTTGGAGGCAAAACTGTTTTTGAACTTCCAAATAATCCGCTAATAATTCCTCAGCCATGTTTGAGGTTCAATGATCTTCCGAATGTTGGCGTTACAGGCAGGCACCTTACAAATTTTATAATGGTAGGACAGCATACGATCCCGAATAAAAAAGATAAGAAAAGTTATTGGAAGGATGAGTGTATTGAATTGGATTTTGAAATGTTAAAAAATGTTTTCAAAATTGACGAGGAGAAAATAATTTTCGTTGAAGATGTCTGGGTCGGGCCTGCAGCATTCGGCTACTCACTTGAATATTATGTTGGCGGCTTGGAGCTTGGTAATGCGGTGTTCACTGAATTTGAAGGGACGCCAGAAAAATACTCGACGATGAAGGACCGGCTCATTGACATGGGTGCTGGCTTAGAGCGCTTTGCATGGCTTTCGCAGTCAACGCCCACGTGTTATGATGCGATATTTGGACCGTTAATGAAAAAACTGAAATCAAGCATAGATTATGACAAAAATTTCTATGAAAAGTATATTCCCCTAGCGGGAAGCTTGAATCTTGATGAGGTTGAGAATATTAAAAATGCAAGGGCTTCTGTTGCAAAAGATCTTGGTGTTACTCTGGAAGAACTGATTGAAAAAACAAGAATGATTGAAGCGGTATATGCCATAGCTGACCACACAAAGACGATCTTGTACGCAGTGACTGACGGATTGCTGCCGAGCAACGTTGGTGGCGGATACAACCTTCGGGTTGTGCTTAGACGTGCATTGGGATTCGTTGATGAATTTGGCATTGATGTTGACATCAATAATGTTATAAAACTGCATTCAGATTATTTGAAAAAATTTAATCCAAAACTAAAGGAACGTCTCAGCAATGTGCAAGAAATAGTTGACGTCGAAAGGAAAAAGTTTGCCGAAACAAAGGAGCGGTCGAAGCGCATTGTGTTGAATGTGGTTGCGAGTGGCAAAAGACTTGACTCAAGACAACTGATAGAACTTTACGAATCGTATGGCATAACACCTGAGATGATAGAAAAAATATCTTCAGAGAAAGGCATAAGCTTGAATATACCTGATGTTTACACAAAGATAACAGAACGCCACATGACTGAGAAGCTGGAAGGAAAGAAAATAGATGTTTCTGGCCTGCCAACCACAAGACTTCTTTTCTACAAGGACCAAGATTTGATGAAGTTCAGTGCCAGCGTCCTTGCGATCATTAACGACAAGCATGTCGTGCTTGATCAAACAGCATTTTACGGCCGTGCTGGCGGGCAGGAGCCAGATCACGGCTTTATGAATGGCTGCCGCGTCTACGATGTTGACAAGATTGGCAATGTCATAGTGCATTCCGTCGAAGGTATAAACTTTGAACAAGGCTCTACTGTGAAATGTGAGATTGGTAAACAAAGAAGAGACCAACTCACTGCGCACCACACAGCAACGCATATAGTTAACGCAGCTGCACGCAAGGTTCTTGGCAATCATGTATGGCAGAACTCTGCATTCAAGGATATTGATAAAGCGCGTATAGATGTGACGCACTATAATGCGCTGAGCGATGATGATATAGAGAAAATAGAAAAAATCGCAAATAAAATAATAAAAGAAAATCTTAGGGTCTTAAAAGATTTTGTGCCACGCAATGTTGCAGAGAAAAAATACGGTTTCGGTATTTACCAAGGCGGCGCAGCGCCAGAGAAAGATTTGCGCATCGTTCAGATTCGCGACGGTCTTGTCGATGTCGAAGCATGCTCAGGCACACATTTGGACCGCACAAAGGACGCTATGGAAATAATAGTAACCGGATCTGAGCGCATACAAGATGGCGTTGTGCGCATTGAATTTGTTGCAGGTCGTGCTGCGCAGCAATACAAGAAAGTTCAAAGGGATATTATTGAATTGTCCTGTAAGATTTTAGATACGGCCGAAGACAATCTAGTATCATCCTCAAAGAACTTGTTTGAGAGATGGAAATTCCTTCAAAAGGAAACAGAGCGTCTGAAGGGGAAGCGCGCCAAGGCGCTGGCAGAAGTTTTGAAAGAGAAATTTGTAAACAATGTGCTTATCGAAAAGATAAACAATTTTGACCTTGACGAACTGCAGGAGATATCAAAGATTATTTCAGATAAAGATAATGTTGTTTTGCTATTCGGAATGAAAGATAAGGTTTATGTTTTTGGATATTCTGGAAAAGAAAACGTTCATATAGGAAACATAGTTAAGGAAATCTGTGAAAATCTTGGAGGCAAAGGTGGAGGATCTTCTATGCTTGCAAAAGGCATTGGTTACAAAAAGGAGCTTGTAAATGGTATAATAAAATCTCTCTGGGATAAACTATGAAACGAAGTAGGGTATTGCGAGAACTAAGCGGAATGTACAAAGTTGAAGAACAGGATATTCCAAAGACTCTGCAACGTTTCAAGCGCGAGGTCGAGGAGATGGAGAAAGCCCTACGCAGTGATGTTTAGCGCGCATTCAGGCGGAGCGAATAACAAAGTGCTGCATAACGTTTGGTATATTGCTATTTCTGTCATATTTCCACTTGTCAACAGCGCTTCTCCGCCTGGGCCGCGTATAATTATCCTGTTGTTGTTAGAACTTATTTTCTGCACATAAAGCTGCTTCTGATTGAAGTTTGTTATTGCCAGGTCCGGCAATGCGTCTAGATATTGTTCAAGTACTGCATCCTTCTCTGCGTAGTAATATTTCAGGAACGTAAAACCATTGCTTAGATACGCCTGCTCGAGTCGCGGATCTATGTCGCCTTCAATGACAAAGCTTTTTAACGGTTCTAATTGCTCCTGCTGCTGGGGCACGCCGCCAAGATTAACGACGACAAATGCAATGGATGAGCCGAAGAATGTTATCACCACAAAAATCAGAAATATCATTTTTCTCGTCGATTTTCTCATGCTGCAACTTTGGCGGAAAGTTTTATATAGTTGCGTACTTCAAGTAGTAGAGGGTTGGATTGAGCTTCAAAAATGCTAAAAAGGCAGAACTTGTTCTTGAGGACGGCACTACTTTCATTGGAGATGCTTTAGGTTTTCATAGAAGCGTTTCTGGGGAAGTTGTTTTCAACACAGGTATGGTTGGCTATCCCGAAGCGTTAACAGATCCTTCTTACCGTGGGCAGATACTCGTACTTACTTATCCGCTTATAGGGAATTACGGCGTTCCTGGAGATGAAAAAGAGTTCGGAATAAAAAAACATTTTGAATCAGACAAAATACAGATTTCTGGACTTGTCGTTTCTTCCCTGTCAAATAACAATAACCATTGGAATTCTACAAAATCTCTGGATGAGTGGCTGATCGAAAACAAAATACCTGGAATACGAGGAATTGATACAAGGGCATTGACAAAAAGATTACGTGAATGCGGTGTAATGTTAGGGAAGATAATTATAGACGATCATGTCGAGATAGAGGACCCGAATAAAAGAAATCTTGTTGCAGAGGTATCGACTGAAAGGAAGGGTTTATACAACGAAGGTGCGGGCAAAAGAATTCTTCTCATAGATTGCGGGGTCAAGAACAACATAATACGCTCATTGATTAACAGAAATGTTACCGTGGTACGGGTCCCGTGGGACTATAATTTCTTTAAAGAGGACTATGACGGAATAGTGATTTCTAATGGTCCAGGCGACCCGAAGATGTGCAGAAAAACAATAGAGAATGTTGCCAGAGCTATGGAAGACAAAACGCCAATATTTGGGATATGCCTGGGGAATCAAATTCTGGCTCTGGCCTCTGGGGGGAACACCTACAAATTGAAGTATGGCCATCGCAGTCAGAACCAGCCATGCATTTCCGGCGACCGTTGTTACATAACATCGCAGAACCATGGCTATGCAGTTGATATGAAAAGTCTCGGAAGTGAGTGGAGTGAATGGTTTGTAAATGCAAATGACGGCACTAATGAAGGTATAAAACATAAAAGTAAACCATTTATTGCGGCGCAATTCCATCCAGAGGCCCAGCCAGGTCCTGTAGATACAAATTTTCTCTTTGATGAATTTCTGAGGATGATAAAAAGTGAAAAATAAAATAGAAATCCATTGGTGGGATTTACCAGATGCAATCAGGATAGTTTTAAATGAAGATTTTTTGCACAAATTAAATAAAAAGAGTAGGAGGTGACAAGCCAAATGCCACTAGATAAATCACTGAATAAAATATTGATATTAGGAAGCGGCGCTATCAAAATCGGAGAGGCAGGTGAAAGCTGAAAAGCCACCAATTCGACTACTCTGGTTCGCAAGCAATTAAGGCGCTTAAAGAAGAAGGCATCAGGACAGTTCTGATAAATCCGAATATCGCGACCATACAGACAGACAGCAAGATGGCTGACAATGTGTATTTCTTGCCGATCAATGCGCATTTTGTCGAGGAAGTAATCAGGAAGGAGCGCCCGGACGGTATTCTTCTCGGTTTTGGCGGGCAAACAGCGCTGAACTGTGGAATTGAACTTTATGAAAACGGAGTACTGGACAAATATAATGTGCGTGTCCTGGGCACTTCGGTCGAGGCGATCAAGAATACAGAAGACAGGGAATTGTTTGTAAAAAGGCTTGAAGAAGTCGGGCTTAAAACTCCGAAAAGCATTGCTGCTAAAAGTGTTGATCAGGTATTATCGGCTGCTGAGATTATATGTTATCCCGTAATTATAAGAAGCGCTTATGCACTAGGTGGTTTGGGCTCTGCAATTGTTCATAATTCAACACAGCTTGAAGAAAGTGCAAAATATGCGTTTGCTTACACAAGCCAGATACTTGTAGAGGAGTACCTAGAGGGTTGGAAAGAAGTTGAATACGAAGTCGTGCGCGATAGCGCAGATAATTGCATAACTGTCTGCAACATGGAGAATATCGACCCTATGGGCATCCACACCGGCGAGTCGATCGTAGTTGCACCTTCGCAGACTTTGACGAACAATGAATATCATAAGTTGCGAGAAATATCTATCAAAGCCGTGCGGCATATTGCCATTGTCGGCGAATGTAATATTCAGTTTGCTTTATCTCCAAACTCTGATGATTACAGCATTATCGAAATAAATGCGCGCCTCTCTAGGAGCTCTGCACTTGCAAGCAAAGCGACCGGGTATCCACTGGCATTTGTTGCTGCAAAACTTGCCCTTGGATATACGCTTACTGAGTTAAGGAATTCTATAACGCTTGTCACAAAAGCGTGCTTCGAGCCAGCGCTTGACTATGTTGTTGTGAAAATGCCACGATGGGACACGATGAAATTCAGAAAGGCGGGGAGGGGCATCGGCCCGCAGATGAAAAGTGTTGGCGAAGTCATGAGTATAGGCCGCACGTTTGAAGAGGCGCTGCAGAAAGCCATACGCATGCTTGATATAAGAATGAACGGCTTTGTTGCAAATGATGTAAGCTTCTCAGCCGCTGAGGTAAAGAAGGAATTAAAAACCCCAACTGACAGGAGGATATTTGCAGTCGCAGAAGCTATCGAAAAAGGCATTTCCATAGATGAAATTCATGACCTGACTAGAATAGACAAGTGGTTCTTGTATAAAATGAAAAATATTGCTGACATTGCAGAACAGATAAGCCCTTTCAAGCTGGAAGATGTGCCGAAAGAACTTTTGTTAAGCGCAAAGCAGAACGGTTTTTCTGATTACCAGATTGCAAAAATAATTTACGGCGAAGACCTTGGAAAGAGGACAATGGATGTGCGCAACCACAGGAAGATGCTAAATATAGTGCCTGTTGTAAAGCAGATAGATACGCTGTCTGCAGAATTCCCTGCGAAAACCAACTATCTTTACCTGACGTACAGCGGCTCTGAGGATGATATAGATTTCTCAGAAACCAAAAAGATTATAGTTCTTGGCGGTGGCGTTTATCGAATCGGCTCTAGCGTTGAATTTGACTGGTGCGCTGTAAATGCTATAATAACGCTGAAAAATAGCGGATACCATACAATTATGATTAATTACAATCCTGAGACAGTCAGCACAGATTATGACATATGCGACAAACTGTATTTTGATGAGCTCACGTATGAAAGGATACTCGATATATATGAAAAAGAAAATCCGGAGGGCATAATAATATCGATGGGCGGACAGATACCAAACAACCTTTCCATGGAATTTCTCACAACCGATGTCCGCGTCCTTGGAACAAGCCCTCTAAGCATAGACTTAGCAGAGGACAGGCATAAATTTTCAGCGCTTCTGGACAGGTTGGATATAGATCAGCCAGAATGGAAGGAATTGACAACCTTAAAAGAGATAAAGGAATTCGCGAATCGTGTCGGTTATCCTGTGCTTATCAGACCGAGCTATGTTCTGAGCGGCGCTGCCATGAACGTCGCATTTGATGAAGAAGACATAGAATTGTACATCAACCAGGCAACTGATGTTAGCAAGGATCATCCGATCGTGGTAAGCAAATTTATTACGAATGCAAAGGAATTGGAAATAGATGCCGTAGCCAGCAATGGGGCGCTTGTTACTTATGCTATTACTGAGCATATTGAAAATGCCGGCGTGCATTCAGGCGATGCAACAATAATTTTCCCGCCGCAGAATGTTTATGTCGAGACTGCACGGAGAATACTGGATATAGCAGGGAGGGTTTCAAAGGAATTAAATATCACAGGGCCTTTCAACATACAGTTTCTTGCAAAGGAAAATAAAATAAAAGTTATAGAGTGTAATCTGCGTGCATCGCGAAGTTTCCCGTTTGTTTCAAAGATATCAAAAGTTAATTTTATTGAGCTTGCAACAAATGCGATAATTGGCAAAGAAGTTGAGAGGGTAGATGCAATGAGTGTTGCATGCGTCGGCGTAAAGGCGCCACAGTTCTCTTTCTCACGTCTTCATGGAGCAGATCCGCTGCTCGGCGTCGAGATGGCGTCGACTGGCGAAGTGGCTTGTCTGGGCGATGACTTAAACGAGGCCTTTCTGAAAGGCATACTAGCCAGCGGGTTCAAGCTGCCCAATAAGGCGGTGCTTGTCAGCGTTGGCGGCGAAGAGAACAAGTACAAGCTTCTGGAGCACGTAAGGATGCTAAAAAATCTCGGTTTTGTTATATATGCAACCGAGCACACAGGAGAATTCCTGAATAAAAACAACATAAGGAACATTTCTGTGAAGAAGATTCACGAGGCAGGGAATCCTGGCTACACTGTCCAGAACCTGCTAGAAGAAAAAAAGGTTGACATTGTAATAAATATTCCGAATAACTTTACGCAGCAAGAGCTTGACGATGAGTATATCATAAGAAGGAGGGCAGTTGACAATGCAATACCGCTGCTCACAAATATGCAGCTTGCGAAATTATTTACCGAGGTCATTTCAAAGACGTCTCTGAAGGACCTGTTAGCAAAATCCTGGGACGAATA
>CAZZNM010000017.1:0-10878 GCA_964655805.1 uncultured archaeon | reverse complement strand
GTCCATGAAATGCGCCCTTGAATGCAATAGTCCATTTCTTCTTCGAGTGCCATCTGGCAAGCTTGTAAGCGCACTCTACTGCTTCTGTGCCGGAGTTTGATAAGAATACTTTATGAAAACCTGGCAAAAAAGTAAGAAGTTTTTCGACAAACTGCACTGGTAACTCTGTATAGAACTCAGGGAAGGCGGAGTGAATGCCGTATTTTATCTGCTTTTGTATTGCCTTGGCAATTACTGGATTTGTGTGGCCTATGTTCATCACAGCGACTGAGGCTGAAAAATCCAGATATCTGCGCCCGTCAGCATCCCATATATAGCAGCCCTTGGCTTTTTTGTAGACGAAACTGTATTCTCGCGCCATCGAGGGCGAAATGACTTTCTGGTCTCTTTGAATAACCTTGACAGATCTTGGTCCTGGCTTTCGGCAGATGAATTTTATTTTTTCCATAATCATTTCGCCTTCTTTTTCATTGCATCGCGGACGCGCTCTACAACGATGCTCATTGCCGCGTCGCGTGGCTTCATCCTTTCCTTTTTGGCTTTATCGAGAACCAATTTCGCATTCTGTTTTATTTTCCTTTCGACCAGGGAGAACATGTCCTTCGGGTTGTAGCCGCGATACTCAGCATAACTGGAAATAACGCCTCCTGCGTTGGCGACAAAGTCTGGCACAACAAGCACGCCACGCTTGTGCAACTGCTCCTCGATGTCAATGGTCATCGGTATATTTGCGCCTTCAACAATGATTTTTGCCTTTATGCCATTTGCATTGCCCTTGTTTATCGAATCAGGCAATGCCGATGGGATTAATATATCGATAGGTAATAAGAACAGCTCCTCGTTTTTCAGCATTTTTCCTGGTTTGTAGTTGATAACACTGCCCATTGCTTTTTTCACATCTTCAAGTTTTTTCACATCAAGACCACTTTCATTGTATATTGTCCCTTTGCTATCGCTTACTGCAACAATCTTTGCGCCGAATTTCGCTAAGTACTCAGCTGCGAACGTGCCGACATTACCGAAGCCTGCTATGGCAATAGTTGCTTTGTTCAGTTCAATGCCCTTGTGCTTGCAAGCAACAGCAGTTGCGTGGGCAACTGCGAAACCCGTAGAGCCGAATTCATGCGGTATGCCGCATTTCTCGCCGGGCTTGCCGAAGATCTTCATGCAGACATTTGCTGGCTTGCCCGTGCAACTCTTCCAGTTGCCGTTTGCATCCGCATACCACTTCATCTCTTCTTCAGCTGTGTTCACGTCAGGCGCAGCTATGTACTGCCTAGGTGAAAGGGGCTTCAGTGCGCGTGCAAACGCCTGGATTATCGCTTTTTTCTGATCCTGTGTCAATTTCTTTACATCAGCTATAATGCCGGACTTCGCGCCGCCAAAAGGCAGATCCGCGAGTGCGCACTTCCATGTCATTGTTCGCGCTAAGCGGAAGACTTCTTCGACATCGACTGTGGGTGTCATCCTTATGCCGCCTTTACCCGGCCCTCTTGCAGTGTTGTCGATGACGAGTATGCCTTTCAATCCTACGCTTGAATCATAAACCTCGATGACCTTCTCTGGCCCGAATTCGTCTGCAAACTTTTCCAGCTCCATAAATACCATCTATTCAACATCAATCTGTGCTTTCTGCAGCTTGCCGCTGTAATCGACAAAAACAGATTTGATTTCAGAGAATTCATCAATTCCGAGTATGCCAGCTTCGCGGGTGCCATTGCCTGTCTGCTTAACGCCGCCAAATGGCAGGTGAACTTCTGCGCCGATCGTGCTTGAATTTATGTATGTGATCCCTGCTTCTATCTTTTCTATGGCAAGAAATGCGCTTTTGATATCATTTGTATAAATACTAGACGAAAGACCGTATTCAATACCATTCATTACATCTATAGCTTCATCCAGATTCTTCACCGAGATTATGCTCAGCATTGGCCCGAATATCTCTTCTTGCGCGATGCGCATGTCGCTTCCCACATCCGTAAATATCGTGGGCTGGAAAAAATAGCCCTTGCCCGAAAGTTTTTTGCCGCCGCATACAAGCTTTGCGCCCTCGTCTTTGCCAATCTCGGTATAGCGTTGAGATTTTTCCAAGGCAGCTTTGTTGACAAGCGGCCCCATCTCTGTGCGTGGATTCAGTCCGTCGCCGATGCGCAATTTTCTTGCGCGTTCGACAACCATTCGTTGAAACTTTTCTTTGACTTTTTCATGCACAATGACGCGTGAGCATGCTGTGCAACGCTGCCCAGTTGTGCCGAATGCGCCCCAGATTACGCCATCCAGAGCCAGCTCCAAATTTGCGTCATCCATAATTATGATGCCATTCTTGCCGCCCATCTCCAATCCAATGCGCTTGATGCCTGCCTCGCGCAAGATTGTTTCTCCAGTCTCTTTGTTCCCAGTAAAAGAAATTCCTCTAATTTGTCTATGCTTAACTAACGCCATCCCTGCTGTGCCGCCTGGACCAGTAACGAGGTTTATCACGCCCTTCGGCACGCCTGCTTTATCAAGCAGCTTCACAAACTCTATTGCGCACAAAGGCGTGTCTGAGCTTGGTTTGAATACAATGGCGTTGCCACAAACGAGTGCAGGTGCAATCTTCCACGCAGGTATGGCTATGGGAAAGTTCCATGGCGTTATCAAGCCAACAACGCCAACAGGGCGTCGCACTGTCATGCAGAATTTGTCGCGCAATTCTGAAGTTGTAGTATGACCAAATAATCTTCTTCCTTCTCCTGCCATGTACTCCAGTATGTCTATTGCCTCTTGCACATCGCCGCGCGCTTCTTTGAGCACCTTTCCCATTTCTATTGTTTCTAATCTTGCTAATCTTTCTTTTTCCTGCTTCAACAGCTGAGCAGCGCGAAGCAATATTGCCCCTCTTTTAGGGGGCGGCGTTTCTGCCCATTTTTCATAAGCATCGTCTGCTGCCTCGACAGCTGCTTCTATATCGTCTTCATTGCCCTGCGCGAATGAACCGATGCTCTTTTCCGTGGCAGGGTTTAAGCTATGAAAAGTCTCCTTTGAAGAAGATACCCATTTGCCGCCGATGTAGAGCCCATAGTGCATAATAAATATTGCATTCTGTCACTTAAAGATTCAAGCTTTATATCACGGCACGCTAATATGAAATTCATGGCATGGAAGATACTTGCGACTGTGATGATAACGCTGGTTATACTGGCTGTACTGCTGTCATCGAATCCTGAAATAGCGAGATTCTTCAATTCTATTTTTGGCAGGTTTTCCGACGTTGTCGAAACAGAAGAGGCAAGGAATGTGCAGTTCACTCTGCATATTGATAAATATGACAAAATAGCATACGATTCTTCTAGGCCTGTGAATATCTCGCTGAATGCAAAAAGATTCGAGACAAAGATAAGCGGAGTAGACGTAAACGGAACAGGAAAAGGTATCTCTATAACAAATTACAGAGGAAAAATAGAAATAGATAATGCGACTATAGCGCTGGACGGTAGGTTTGACACGCTGTTATTGCCAGGTGCAGCCAGCTTTCCGAGCGGCACCATTGCTGTGGCGTCTGACTTTAACGGCGTAAAGCTCGAGAACTTCGGGCCGAAAGAGTTTATAATTAATACCACAGGCACGCTTACTGTAGCCGGGAGTGAAAATAGATTTAATGGCACTATAAGCATAGACTCGCTGCTGGGCACCTTTGACTTCGGCGATAAGCTGACTATTGCCGGCAAGGCGAAAAAGATAAGAATTCCAGCGAGCGGGATAAGTGTTGGGTAATTATTCTTCCTCATCTTCTTTTTCTTCTTCCTGCTCCTTCTTGGCGGTCTTTTTCTGGACGTACTTGGCAACAGGCGTCTTCTTCATGCTGCGCTCAGCAATGCCAAGGACGGTATATACAGACCATGCAATTACATAAATAGCGTACAAGCCTAAGCCAAGTGTGAGGAAAAATATTATCGAATCTGCATCTGCCGCAATCGGAAAGCCCAAGAATCTTGCAATTATCGGAAAGAGCACAGATGCAACTGCGACGAATATAGCGTTCTTTACTATTTTCATTGTCTTTCTCAATCCGAGTACAAAAAGAACGAAAATCACAATAATTAAAGCAAACTCTGTTATGCTCAAATTGGAAAGATCAAACGCCATAAACTCTGTTTCCCAGTTCTTTTGCCGCACTGTAAGCTATAACGCTTCCAAGCGAGAAGTAAGCTATGGATTTGAACAGGAAGTCTGTCCGACCTGGATAACGATGCACAAGCGACAGCATTCTCTTGCTTATCAGTTTCTTTGGCTGGCCATAGTTTGTGTCTATATAATCCCACACAAAATCATAGCTGAACTTAAGGCGATGCAGACTCCAGTCCATGATAACCTTTATCGGCACGTATTTTTTTGTCGCAATGCCAACACGGCCTTTTCTTATAGCTTTTAGCGCACCGTCCATGTCGTAGATTTCAGGCAGCTCGGTAAGCCCGCGGCCCATCATTTCAAGCGAGTGCGCATCGCTTCCTGCTATCATAGGCACCCTGTTCTCTGCGGCGAAATTCAAGCTTTTGAAATTAGAAATCCTGTCCACGTTTATGGCGTTAAATGCCTCCATGGCGTCGCATTCCTTTGCAAGCTCGCGCAGCCCATCGCTGTTTATATCAAATGCATGCGGCGCAGTTGCTACACCTCCCTGATCATGTATTGCGTCTATAGTCTCCAGTGCGCTCATGTTGGGCTTTACCAGCTCGGATATGCCCAATGCTATCATATGACCGTCAGCTGTGGTCACCTCCTGTGCAGGTATCACTATGATACCAAGCTTCTTGCCAAACTTCATTGCTTCCTGCGTACCTCTGAATTCATCGTGATCAGAAATAGCGACAACATCTATGCCAAGCCGCTTTGCATGCACTAGCATGTCCTTTGGTGTATCCATGCCCTCGTGCGGCACTTTTATGCGCTTCGAGTATATCGAGTGGCAGTGTAGTTCTGCAAGCATAGAATATAATTAATTGCGCCCAGTCTTATAAAGATTGTTTAGCCGTCCTTAGCCGTATCTTTTCTTGAGAATGACCAGCATCCCTGTTGCAACAGCAAGAAGTATATTGGTTATATATATGAACGGATCTGCCTTCAGTAGGCCGTAAGAAGTCCACAAAAGACCGTTTACTACCCCTATCAAGATAGTTAGCCATGAAAGGTCCTTTGTTCTTCTTGTCTTCCAAGCAGCATACACCTGCGGAAAGAAAAGACTCGAAGCTGTGATGGAGCCAAACAAACCAATTATCGATATAAGTTCAACCATTTTATATCACGCATGTATTTCAACGACGTCACCGTCTGCCAATTTGTAATTCAATCCTGCCTGTATCAGCTTGTCGCCGCGCACGATGCGCGCGAAACGGAAGTTCTTGATAAAATCTTTGTGCACGCGCTCAGCGAAGTCACGGACTGTCGAGCTGGTCTTCAGTGCCATAGGGCTTCCACTTTTCTTAGCATAAACTATGATAAGTCCTAATAAATTCCAAATATTCTTTCTTGTATCTTGGATATCGTCTTTCCACGGATTGATGAAAACATGCTTTTGTCTTATGTAATTTGCTTCCATAATTTCCTTCATGCGTTCTTTGTCTGTTTCATTTCTGTAAGCAATCATTATGGCATCGCTGTTGCGCGCGATACTCATGTATTCTGGCAAAAACGTAGACGGAATTTCTACAAGCTGCAGCTTAATGCCATTATAGTCCATCGTTCCTAAGAATGGCTTTGTTGTTGTATAAGCACTTTCAGATATTTTAGGTTCTGCTTTAGTTAGCTTGGAAAGCAGCCATGATTTTCCAGAGTTTGTTAAGCCAACAATGCATATTTGCGCTTCGCCTTCTTTTTTGATGCCTTCCTTGTGGGCGCCACCTTTCGATGGCGCCTCTTTCTTGAGCTTTGCAAGCCGTGACTTCAATTGCGCTAGCGCTTTCTCGCTGCCGTGGTGCCTTGGCAGCAGGCGTATCATCTCTTCCAGCGCGAGTATTCTTTCTTCGCGCGTTTTTGCTGACTTGAAATGCTCCTCTGCCTTGAAATATTCGGCCGGCGCATTGACTGGCATGACCATAATATGCAAAGAGAAGAAATAAAGCTATTTTCTGAGCTCGAAGACGATAAGCTCTTCCCAAGGCACTTTCTTTCTTGCGAGTATTTTATATTTGTAGCCATTTTTCTCTATTGCATCGATCGTTTCTTTCTCGCTTGTCAGCGTGGAAATCAGAAAGAGAATCTTGCCATTATTATTCAAATGGCGTTTTGCATCAAGAAGAAAACGGCGCACAACATCGATGCCACCTGACCATTGCAGATCTATTGGTGCATCATTTGGTAGATATGGCGGATTAAATATAATTAGATCGAAGACATCTTTTACGTCCTCAAAGAGATTTGACTGAACTGCTTCAAGCTGAACAAAATTTATTGCAGCATTCCTTTCCGTATCTGCAACCGCAGCAGGATTTATATCGGTAGCGGTTACAGTGCAACCATGTTTTGTAAGAAGGATGGCGAGAAATCCGGAGCCGCAGCCCAGGTCTAATGCCTTGCATGGCTGTTCACCTTCTAACAAATCTGCAAGCATTAGCGAATCTTCACGTGGCACGTAGACAGAATCAGAAACTTCCAGCACTATATCTTTGTAAAAGAAGCGTGTCATTGCTCAGACCGGTCCTGCTGGTAGTTGGCCTGATGACAGGGCCGACAGGAAGACCAGCAGTACGGCAGCAAAAAGTACGAATGCCAACACCAACACTATTATGACCGGCAACAGTATCGCCAGCACTGCCCTGCCCATGCTCATGTTATGCTGCATTGATATGCCTTTCGGAATCAGGTAGAAAAGGCTGTAGATTCCAACAACAAGATTTACGTATGGGATCCAGCCAAATATGTAAGAGGGCGTCGAGCCGTATACATTTGATTTGAATGTCTGAAGAAATCCGTTCTTGCCGCCAAGCAAATAGACGAACACATGGAATATTCCAACTATCAGGAAAGTCGCTATGATACCTATAACAAATGCAATGGGTATACCAATTATCGACGCTTCAAGAGAAACCGGCACGGTCACGCCAAGAAGACTCGGCGGAAATGCAAGGGTGAAAGCAGTCGACAACACGATTGACAGCAGGCTCATTACAAGCAGGTATAATATCGGGGACTTGAAACCCTTTTCGCTCTTCACGCTGTTGTAGAACTTTGTCGGTGAAGTAAGAACCGTCTTGATCTTCTCGAATAAGCCCAGATTTTTCTCACCTTTGCTCAAGGCCATAATAAATAATATTTTTGGCTGTTTAAATAGGCGGAACTAGCGGCTTCAGAAGGCTCTCTATGATATGGAGGGTCTGGAAGCTAAGATATGAATTCAGAATAATGAGTATAAGACCGAGAACAACCAGAAATGCTATCAGGTTTTTTTCTTCCATGACTTTATTAGTACAGTATACTTTTAATCCGTAATCAACAATAAAGTATAATGGTTTTTGAAGTTCTGGAGTACTCGTTTAGCTTGATGAAGAAGCAGCCAAAGATACTGCTGCCGCAAGTATTGATTTGGATCGGCATGGCTGCTATGTCTGCCATGTTATATTTCGCGCTGCTCGATGCGGTATCGCTCGTCTCAGGCCCTGAAAACCCAGGATTTCTGCAGATTTTCCTGTTCCTCATTAATAGGTATCTTGGATTGTTCATCGGAGTAGTTACTGCACTGACGCTGTTATCGATATACGTTCAATCAATATACGTTGATATTGTGAGACAGGTATTTTCAAGAAAGCGGATAATGCTCAACGACGCATTTTCGGCTGGATGGAAAGGTTTCTTCAGGCTTCTCTGGACGAACATAGTGTTCATGCTTCTGGTATTGGGCATTGTGGTAGCTGTATTTGCACTTTTGGTTATAGGCTCTGCAGTCTCGCCTATTGTAGGCATAATATTTCTTTTTGTGGTCATCGTAGCAGGGCTTGCAGGAATAATCTATGCGCTGCCAGGACTTTTCTTATTCTCAACTGTGGTTGTTATTGAAAAGATGTCTGGCTTGAAAGCCATTAGAAGAAGCTTCCAGCTATCCAATGGCAGGAAGCTGTCAATATGGATAATCTTCATTCTCTTGGGTGTATTTAGTTTTGCAATAAGTTTCATAGCATATATACCTGTCATAGGAACCATCTTGACCCTGCCCATATACGCAATAACATATACTTGGAGTTTCACTGTGCCGACCGTGTTTTATTTCATGAAAGAGAAGAAAGTAAAGCCAGAGATCTGATCATTTTTTCTTCTTCAGCATCATGTACGCTGAGATAAGGGCAAAAATGCCCAGTACAAATTCAAGGACGCCAAACAAATAGCCGGCAACAAATACTGTATTCAACGAAGACAAATCCTCGCCAAGCGGTACCAATGCCTCTGCTGCGCTTGCGGTGATGTTCACAAAATAGATTATGGCCAAGCTGAACATGATTGATGTTACGCCGAGAAGAATAAACGTTGCTACAGTAAACTTTTCATAACTCATAATTATCATTTGTTGTCGGGGTTTAAAAAGATACTCAGATATTCTATATATATTATGGATTCTGTTGACAATGATATTAAAAAATATGCATTGCTGAATGCAGTAGAGCACGACGGCACCGCGCAAGCGAAGAGCGTGCTCGGCAAGCTGCTCGCAGAGCAGCCAGAGCTGCGCGAAAATGTTCTGCAGCTGCGCTCAAAGGTTGAAGACATCGTAGAGCAAGTCAATAAAATGAGTTTGGCGAAACAGAAGGCAGAACTGGGTGAGGTACCAGCGCCTGAAAAAAGGATTGAAAAAAAAGAGCTTCCTGACCTGGAAAGAAGGGAAAAATTTGTTGTGCGCTTCGCGCCTAACCCGGACGGGGCTCTACACTTAGGCAATGCTAGACCTGCTGTGCTCTGCGACGAATATGCAAAGCTTTACAAAGGCAAGTTTATCCTGCGTTATGATGACACAGACCCGAAGGTTAAGGTGCCGGAGAAACGCTATTACAAATGGATAAAGGAGGACATTGCGTGGCTGAAGATTAAGGTCCACGAAACTGTCATGGCTTCGAAGCGGCTGAACGTATACTACAAGTATGTAGAGCGCCTCTTGAAAGAGGACCATGCATATGTGTGCACATGCAACAAGGAATCATGGAAAAAGCTTATCAACCAGTCCAAGTCCTGCCCTTGTCGGCTGTTGGATCCAAGCAACCAGATGCGCAGATGGAAAAAGATGTTTTCTGGTTACAAAGAGGGCGAAGCAGTGCTGCGCATAAAGACTGAGCTTGATGCAAAAAACCCGGCTGTGCGCGACTGGCCTGGCTTCCGCATCGTTGACAGGCCCAAGCACTCAGTAAAGAAGAAGGTATGGCCGCTTTACAATTTTGCCTCGGCGATAGACGACCATCTGCTTGGTATTACGCACATCTTCCGCGGCCAGGAGCATTCGACAAACGAGTCAAAGCAAAGATACATCTATCAGTACTTCAAATGGAGTTATCCTTATGTCATCATACTTGGCAGGTTTTCTCTGTCTGACATGGTGCTCAGCAAGAGCGAGATTCGTGAGGGCATTGAGCTTGGCAAGTTCGCTGGCTGGGATGACCCGCGGCTTGGCACCCTGCGTGCGCTGAAGAGACGGGGCTTTACCGCTGAATCAATAAGGCAGATAATAGTTGATATAGGGCCAAAGCCGAATGATATAACCATATCGCTAGAGAACCTTGCAGCTTACAACCGGCGGCTCGTCGACAAGACGGCGAACCGCTACTTCTTCATACCAAATCCGAAAAGGATAGTCGTAAAAGGGGCGAAGCTGAAAAAAGCGAAGATAGGTTTGCATCCAGAAGTGAAAAGGGGCTTCAGGATGTTCTCTTTGAGCAATACATTTTTCATAGATGCAGATGATTTCGATACGCTGAAGGGCCTGGAAGTCCGTCTGAAAGATCTCTGCAACATAAGGCTCGGTGAAACGAGCGTGTTCACTGGCACAGAGCTCAAGCCGCTGCCAAAGATACAGTGGGTGCCTGCAAAACATATAGCTGTCCGCGTGCTGCTTCCAGGTAAAGAAATAAAAGGCTATGGAGAAACGAATATAGCTAAGGAAAAGGTAGGAAGTATTATACAGTTCGAACGTTTTGGCTTTGTCCGGCTCGAGAAGATCGCCAAGGATAACATAATAGTAATGTTCGCCCATGAGTAAAGTGATAAGATGCTGTATCTACTCAGAATAATAAAAAATGAGATTGTTTCAGACCTTTCTTCTCCGGGAAGCTTCTTCGTTTACGCCACTGTTGTTGCCATGTTTTTCGTATCAGGAGACTACAATTTCGCGATGCAGCTCTTCATCGCTGCATTTGCAGTAAGCGCATCCATCTATATCATAAAGCTGTTCTATTACAAGCCAAGGCCAGACAATCCGAAAAAAGTAAAATACAAAGACATTTTTGTCAAGCTGAATGAAAGCTCTTTTCCGAGCGTGCACAGCGCGCGTGCTACGCTGCTTGGCATAGCATTCATATCAAGATACCAGAATCCACTAGCAATGGCTTTTGCCGCTTTAATCATCTTAAGCGTAGCCGTTTCGCGCATAATGCTGAAAAGGCACTATATTTCAGATGTAGTCGCAGGCATTCTGCTTGGCGTGTTTACCGGATATCTGGTGTTCTTGGCGTAGATATGGATCTATTATAAAATAAATTCATTTGCTTCTTTTCGCCTGGCGCTTCGCAAAGCTGCCTATTTCTGATGGCTTGACAATGCCCTTTTCTGTAATGATGCCTTTTATGAATTTAGCAGGCGTCACGTCGAATGCCGGATTCTTTGCCGTTGAGCCAGGAGAAGCAATGCGCACTTTTTCCTGTTTTGCCC
>CAZZNM010000016.1:0-11089 GCA_964655805.1 uncultured archaeon | reverse complement strand
TTCGCGAAATTATTCCGATACTTTGTTTGCAAAAAAGAAAATTACTGCTTAGAGTGAAAATTGCACCGATCGTTAGCAATTTAAGGACTATGTACAAGGAATGTGGTATGCTAACGCGAGAGTTGACAAAAAGTGAATCGTGTATATTGGAGCTGATTAGCTCTCGCGCCTGCCTTTGGCTGTAGCCTCGGCGAATTAACTTCTCTTAGTGGACTGTCTGTACGTTCTGTGAAGTACGCTATCAAATCACTTACTCTGAACAATATTATTTCTTCTAAAACCTCTTTCCGCGACAGGCGGAGGAGGGTTTATATAAAAAGAGGTGAGAAAAGATGAAGAAAGGCTTAGAGAATAGAATCAAGACGCGAATGGAAGAGAAAGGGTATGTAGTGAGCTCTTTGATTACACATCGAGTACCTTGGCACAGGTTATTTGACTATAGTTAAAGTTCAGAGGAATACTATACCTTCAGGATTTGGGCAGGGTATAGATGCAGTAGGTTACTTCTTGAATGGAGACCCTTACAATTTCGCCATGGCAGAAGAAATTCTAATGCAACATTTTAGCAGCATTCAAAAGCAGTGTAGAATGAAAACAAAGAAACCAAGGCCTGATATCACCGTTTATTCAAACGGCAACAGAGTATATGACGATGAAGGGAACAGGCTATCAAGATCTGGCAGATATGAGGCATCATCTGGGATATCCACTGATCCGAAAGTTGCAGAAGCTACAAGGCAAGCGTTAGTTCCAGAATACTACGAAGCTTGTGCATTTAGGGCTGTATTGACACAGCCATGGGATCACATAGGAGAATTAACGCCACTGTATGTAGGGTGCAAGCATCCGGTATTTAGAAAAGAAAATGACGGCGAATGCCTAGGGCAGTGCGCCATAGCTGGTCAGAAATATGGAGACGGCCAACCAAAATTTCTGCACACAAACGACGGCAGCCTTGATTACACAGCTGAATACCAGAGGCAGCTAAAACAAATATAAGCCCTTCCAACAAAGTTGATTACAATGACAAAAATGAAAGTGACGCCCTGGGAAGTTTCCGGGCACATAGACTATGATGCGCTCATAAGGCAGTTCGGCACAAAACACATAGATGCGAAGCTGCTGAAGCGAATAGAAAAACATACGGGCGAGCTGCACTACATGCTGCGGCGCAAGGTGTTTTTTTCTCATCGCGATATGGACTGGATACTTGACATGCTGGAAAAGGGCAACAAGTTTGTGCTCTATACTGGCAGGGGACCGTCTGGCGATACACATATAGGGCATATAGTGCCCTGGATATTCTGCAAATGGCTGCAGGACACGTTTGACACAGAGCTTTACTTCCAGCTAACAGACGATGAGAAATTTTTGCATGATGATAAGCTTTCGCAGGAGCGGACGCACAATTTTGCTTACGAAAATGCGCTGGACGTAATCGCGCTGGGCTTTGATCCAGAGAAAACATTCCTTTTCAGCAATTATGATTATTCAAAAACATTGTATAAAATAGCAACAAGAATTGCAAAGCTAACAACATTCAGCACGGCAAAAGCAGTGTTCGGCTTCGAGAACAGCACGAACATCGGCATGCTTTTCTTTCCGGCCATGCAGGCAGCACCCTGTTTTTTGCCAAGCGTTCTGAAGAAGAAAAACGTTCCTGTGCTTATTCCTGCAGCAATAGACCAGGATCCATACTGGCGCATAACGCGCGACGTGGCAGATCGGCTCGGTTATTACAAGCCGGCTGCAATACACAACAGATTTTTGCCAGGACTTGAGGGTCCTGACAGCAAGATGAGCGCAAGCAAGCCGGATTCAGCTATATTCACCACGGATAGCGGGAAAGATGCTAGAAGGAAGATAATGAAATCGTTCAGCGGCGGCGCGCCATCGCTCGAAGAGCACAAGAAGCACGGCGGCAACCCGGACGTGGATACGGCGTACCAATATCTGTTTAATGTGTTCGAAGAAGATGATGAAAAGATAAAAGAAATCCACGATGCCTACAAATCAGGCGCAATGACGACAGGCGAGATAAAAGAAAGATTGGCAAATAAAGTAGAAGCATGGCTGAAGGAGCACCAGACAAAGCGAGAAGCAGCGCGCAAGCAATTGGATAAGTTTATGTTGAAGGATTAGCATGAAGCCAGATCTTTGGGAAGAAGAATACAAGAATAAAGGCATACCGTCCTCCTTCAGGGACACTCCTACAAGGATTGTCAAACTTTTTGCCGAGAAATACAAGGAACGAGGTAATGCTTTGGACATCGGCTGTGGCAGAGGCAGGAATTCTATATTCTTGGCACAAAACGGTTACAGAGTACATTCTGTTGATTTTGTAGAATCTGTTTTGAGGGAGCTTGATGAAAAAGCCGAGAATGAAAAGCTCAATATCAAAACCTTCTGCCAGAGCGTCACAGAGCCGTTGCCATTTGCTGACCACAGCTTTGACCTCGTAATAGACATATTCTGCTACAAGCATCAGATTGATGCAAAGCTTCGTGCAAGTTATAGGAAAGAGATGCTGCGAGTCCTGCGACCCAGCGGTTTCTTAGTGCTTTCTCTGGCCGGCAAGAATGACGGTTTCTACGGTCCGCTGCTCAAGCCAGGCAGCAATGTGATAATAGATCCGTATACGGAGATAGCGTCAGTGCTTTTCGACAAGGAAGATATAGAAAATGAGTTCTCGGATTTTGATATCACTGAATACATGCCTACGTCTGACGAGAGCCCGATGCACGGCAAGACGTACAAAAGGGAAACGCTAAACTTTATTATGAAGAAAATATAGGAATTTATTCTTAAGCATTAATTAGAAATGATAACTCATAGGATATATATCAAGGTGATCACCGTCGCAAAGAAATTCTACATGACGACTGCAATACCATACGTCAACGCCGAGCCTCACATCGGCCATGCGCTCGAATATATCCAGGCGGATGCGATATCTAGGTGGAAGAAGCTCTCGGGCCACAATGTTTTTCTTACAACTGGCGCTGATGAAAACAGCATAAAGAACGTCCAGGCTGCAGAACAGCTGGGCGTCTCGCCTCAGCGCCTTTGTGACATCAATGCCGAAAAGTTCCGGGTTATGATGAAGAACATCGGATTGCACTACGATAGCTTTCTTCGTTCGTCTAGCAAGCAGGACCACTGGCCTGGCGTGCACAGACTGTGGGAGCTGTGCAAGCATGACATTTACAAAAAGAAATATCGCGGGCTTTACTGCAATGGCTGCGAAGCGTTCTATAGCGAGAGCGAGCTTGTCTATGGCAAATGTCCTGAGCACAATACAGTGCCCGAGCATGTTGAGGAGGAGAACTATTTCTTTCGGCTCTCCAAATATCAGAAACAATTAGAAAAATTAATCCATACAAATAAGCTGAAAATAATTCCTGAAACAAGAAAGAATGAAATTCTCAGCTTCATCAGAAGCGGCTTGGAAGATTTTTCTGTCTCACGGAGCATAAAGCGCGCACACGGATGGGGCGTGCCTGTACCCGATGATAGCGAACAGATTCAATATGTGTGGTTTGACGCACTCGGAATTTATCTGACAGGCATTGGTTATGGCACAGATGACAAAAAATTCAAGAAGCTGTGGCCAGCTGATTTGCATGTCATCGGCAAAGGCATTATACGCTTCCACGCTGTCTACTGGCCAGCTATGCTTCTATCAGCTGACTTGCCGCTACCAAAATCCATTTTCGTTCACGGCTACATAACTGTCGAAGGCCAGAAAATGAGCAAATCTCTGGGCAATGTAGTGAACCCAGCTGATGTTGCAAAAAAATACGGGACAGACAGACTGAGATACTTTATGCTCACTCTGACGCCTTTTGAGGACGGCGACTTTTCTGAGCAGGCACTTGTGGAGCGCGGGAACAACGAGCTGGTGGCTAATTTTTCCAATCTTTTTTACCGCGTTACATCATTTGTTGAGAAGAATTTTTCAGGCAAAGTCCCGAAAGGGAAAATCGATAAGAAATTATCTGGAAAATTTGTGAAAAAATCAAAGGACTATGCGAAAGCAATGGATAATTACCATCTGAGTCAAGCGCTAGCAACAGCAATGCAGCTTTCGCACGCGCTCAATGCATATTTCCAGCACAAAAAGCCGTGGGTCAAGCCATCCGCGTCAGAGGATACGCTTTATACGTCAGTTAATTTACTGAAGGATGTTTGTACATTACTTTATCCATTTATTCCAAATTCTATAAATGATGCGTTTTCTGCATTAGGTGCAAAGCCAAGCTTGAAAAGCATCGGCAGAGACACGCTCAAGCCAGGCAAGAAGATTAAGTCGTTGATGCTGTTTAAAAAAGTTGAAGTTCAAAAGGAATTAAAGGCAGAAGCAAAAATAAAAGAAGAAACAGAAAAGAAAGAAATTTCCGATACATTGGAGATGACAGATGGCATGATTCCGCTGAAAGAGTTCCAGAAACTGGATTTGCGCATCGGCAAGATTATCGAGGTCAGCGACCACCCGAATGCAGACAAGATGTATGTCGTAAAAGTTGATTTAGGTGGCGAACAACGTCAATTAGTAGTGGGATTAAAAGGCATATACGCGAAAGACGAGTTACAAGATAAGCAAGTAATTGTTGTCTGCAACCTTGAGCCGAAGGAGCTGCGCGGCGTGCGCAGCGACGGCATGCTGCTTGCTGCTGATGACGGGACGATACTCATGCCTGAAAAGGAAGTGCCCAACGGTTCGAAGGTAAGATAGATGCCACTTATGCTTTACTGGGGAGAAAGGATTATCGGCAATACACGGGTGGAGTTCAAGACAATGCCTGTTAGTTTGAATGCTGAAGATGATTTTTTTCTTTGCACAGCTTTCAGAAATAATCGCTACGCGACCATATATTTCGGTAATTTCCAAGGTAATGTCGAAGAACAAAAAACTAGATGCCTGGAAATTTATCGGAAACAAACTAGGAAAGTGGCAAAGCCCCAAAGATATGAGGTGATGCCTATATTTATTCCTTCCAGTTTTTCTGATTAATGCCCTAATTAGGCGAATAATGCATCTGCCTTCCAGGCGTCTGTTCGTTGATTATGAATTCCATCTTATCCTTGCCATAAACTGTGTCGAGCTCTGCCTCGAATTTGATGCCTACAAATGATCCGAAAACACCAATTGTCTTCATATTGCGCATCCAACCTTCATAATTCCCGCCTTTTACGGGCTTCTCATCTTGGCCCATGAGGTATAGTATTGTGGCCTCTACGAGCAGGTCCTCCCGGTCCTCTCGCGAAAGGTACGAGGACGTGCGCAGGAACGTGTAAACCCACCTTATGCCCTCGTAGTCAAACATAATGCATCACAGAATCTCATAGTTGTTATTTATTTAAAATAAAATGGGCCCGATGCCGAACGCATTTGAGATCCGGTACGGAGATTTTACGGCAGAAAAGTCTGTTTATTTACCAGAAACATACCTCTTCTTGTGAACTGATAGATAGCGTCTCAAAAAATACCTGACAAAGACCTCTTCATCTTTTGCTAGTGCCTTGTAGTATGATCGTCGTTTCTTGTATTCTATGATGAGCATCGGATAGACGTTCCACCATAGAATATTGTTCATGATAAGCCTGCCTATCCTGCCGTTACCGTCCCCAAAAGGATGGATTTTCTCAAAGCGGTAATGGACACGGGCAGAAAATTCGACAGGGTTTATGGTGACCTTGCGCATGAAGGCAACGAAGTCTTTCATCAATTCCTTTACATCCTGCCAGTCAGGCGCAACGTAAGCGCCAACCCGGACATGGTAATTTCTGAATCTTCCTGAAATGTCCCGTTTCGTTTCGCCGAAAATTTCCTTGTGCCATCTGAGGAGCAACTCGCTTGAGATTTTTTCTTGTTTCGCAAGCATCGAAAGAAATACATTGGCATGGGCTTCAGTTTCCTTTACGTCGTTCAAAGGCTTTTGGGGCGCGATCTTATCGTGTATTATTTCCCGGGCTTCTTCCAGTGTTATGGTCGAGCCCTCTATTGCGTTAGTATTATATGTGAAGGCAATGGCAATTTCTTCCTTTTCTTTTTCCTTGATACTGTCCGGAAGCTTTTTCCATTCGTTCTGGAAATTTTTTCTTATTTCTACCAGTTTCTTGTAAATCTCCTTTCTTGCATCATTTCCGATCTTCAGTTTAATTTCTTCGAGATTTTTAGGAATTTCCTTGCCAAGATATATTTCTCTTGTTACGACCTTTCCGCCCTTCCGGAAGGAATGCTGCAAATAGAAATATTTTTGCGCCCCCTTCTTCCTTATGACAATTCTCATAATTATAATTACCATTACAAAAGTATTAAAATATAGACTTTTATGCTATTTGTAATGGTACTATGCCTGTTTACATGACTTGGGCCTGGAGATTCGAATCTGAAATATCATATGGACCCGACGCCGAACGCATTTGAGATTCGGGCGAGGGATACTGGAAATATCCATTATATGAAGGCAGGAAAAGCCTTATTCCAATTACCATTGTTTTATAGTTTATTTATATAAGTAAATTATGATTGTAACCGTTGATGAGAATGAAAAGTGTTGGAAATGAATCGAAAATTAATAATTTTGACTTTAATGATGGTTGTTTTAATTTCTGCCTGCATACAGCAATCTACGCAACAGATAAAAAGTGAATCTCCGATTAGATCTCAAATATTCCTTTCTGGAGACCCTATTATAAACCAGACTGTAAATATAACGTTCAATATATCATCAGAATCGAACATGTCAAATGTAATCGCAAGGGTAATAATACAGGGAGCAGAGCTTGTAAATGGAACACTAGAGTGGACTGGGAATCTAAGCAAAGGCGAGACTGTCCAGATTGATTCGACTGTAAAAGTCCTGCAGGAAAATATAACTGTCGAAGGTATTGTTGAGATTGTGCCTGAAAATCAAACTGCAAACCAGACACAGCCAGACTCCACAACGACTACCCATCCTATAACAGGTCAGGCTGGTCCGGGCAAACTCTACATAGGAATATACAATGAGACGCATCTTATAAAATATGAGGAAAATGGAACGACTGTTATATTTCCCAAGCCAAAAAGAGAAAGAACTTACGAAGCTCCACTGCCAGGGGGTACAATAGTTCCAGAGCCTCGAAAAGGCGAAAACTCCACAAACTATTTCAAATCATTAAACTTAACCGAAGATTTCTACTATGTAATGATGCAATTCGAAGGAGATGGTTGGCCAAGTGAAAAGCAATTACAGATTCTGAAAAATGAGAATATAACGCTTTTCACGCCCCAAGGGGATTTCACATATTATGCAAAAGTGCCAAAATTATTCTTACAAACAAAATCATATGATTTTATCAGGTGGATTGAAATACCTGAAAATATAATAGATCCGATTCGGAAATCCAATGTTGGATGTAATAATGTCTGCAATATAACAATAATATTTTATGGACCATACGACACAAAGCAGATTGAAATTCTAAATAAATATTCAAAGATATTTGGACCAGCAGATAATCCTGTAGATCAACTAGTTAATGCTGAAGCAAATTCAACTGGCTTGGCTGAGATAGCTAAATTGAATTTTGTGAAGAGAATAGAAGGGTATTCTACAGCTGTACTGGCTTGAGGTGAATGGCGGTGGAAAAATTATTTATTTTTCTGATAATACTTACAATGTTATTTAGTGTAACTTATGCTCAAGATAGCATAGCTTCTTCAAGTTCGCCCGACGCCGAACGGATTTGAAATTTTGGTGGTGGATACTTTGTCTTGAAATTTAAGCCAGGCAGACAATAAGTAATTAATGCCCGAATACGAGATATACGAGACTGAGACTTTCTCTAGAATATTCGAAACCTTGACTGGGAAGGAAAGAGAATGGATCAGGAAGATGAAGTCCCAGTTAAAGGCAAATCCAAAAGCTGGAAAGCCCTTACATTTTGACTGGTTTCGGGAAAAGAAATTCGAGAATAAGAGGCTCTATTACATCATTTCGATGAAGAAACCTAGAATTCTGCTTATTTCTTATAGCGTTAAGAAGGAGCAGCAAAAAATAATAGATTATATCATACTCCACAAGGAAGAGTTTATAGAGTTTCTGAACAGCTTCTAATCTGACTTCTTGATTCTACCCTTTTTCATGTCGTTTAGGCTCCTTGAGAGCTGGAATATGGCGTCGTCTGCTATTTCTTCCTTCTTCTTAAGCATGCCGTACTCCTCCTTGGTTATTGTTACCGTCTTTGACATATAATCACTAATCATATTCTTTCTGATTAGTTTAAAAAGGTATTTGTCACGATGTGGAGCTTTCGCGGAAGAACGCCCTGAATTCGGTCCAACTGACGAAGAACTGAAATATTATGAAAAAGTTGCCAAGGAAGTATATGCACACTAATTCTTAGCTAGATTGCTTAATTTATGTACATAAGTATGGACCCGACGCCGAACGCATTTGAGATTCGGGCGAGGGATACTGAATTTACCTAGCATATGAAGGGTATATAGTGAAACAAATAAAGAATCAGGATATGATTCATTTGGTTCACATATAGTGCCAAAGGTATAACATCTATCGATTATTTCCTTTGAGCACTATAAGTATCGTTTAACTCTCTTCTTTTATATTTCAAAACAGGTATATAACTTCGATGAAAACCAAGACGCTTGAAAGGATTAGAAGAAGGTTCGAGAGGCTTCCGCTGCATCATATAGACACGTCAATAATCTTGGAAGACCCAAAATCTGATGACGGCAGGTATTGTGAAAGATACTTGCATCTAGTCGGGTATAAGTATAGAGGCGTGTTTTCTCTTCCCATGCTGGGTGAATTATTTCTCAAGATAATGTCGCTGGGTAATGAAGACGACAAGTCTGTTGCACTTGAATTTACAAAAACTATCATTCAGAACAAAAGAATCAAGTTCTATACACCAAAGAATATAGAAGATATAATCACGAGACTTGAAGACAAAAGGCTGGAGCATACGGACAAAAGCATATTTGCATGTGCAGTTGAAGATGCGGCCCTGACATTGGTCACACTGGACAGAAAATTGATCGGTAACAGCAGACTCGAGGCGTTTGGGATAAAAATTAAGCATCCGAAAGAACTAGTTTGACATCTATACTTTCCTTAGCTTCTCGAATATATGCCGCTTTTGCATCTCCTTGTATAACGTGTCAAGTTTCTTTTCGTTTTTGGTCATGATTATTACCTTTTACTAATGAGGTTTCTATGCATTTAAGCTTATTTCAATACCCAATACGCTAAACTCTACCCTTCATATGAAGGGAATGGGCCCGACGGGATTCGAACCCGCGACACCCTGGTTTCGCCTCGTTAGTCACTGCAGAATTTATTCTGCTCATGTGGCTCCATGATTAAGAGCCAGGTGCTGTTGGCAAATTTTCTACCAGATTGCTCAACCTCTTTCTTATAATATCTTTCCCTTGTTTTCTTTGAACCCAAGGGCCTTTCTTTTACAAAAGAAAGGGGCTTCTGAGCTACAGGCCCATTTTTATACGACTATAATTAAGGGAAGAATTTATTAAGTTTAAAAAACTTAAAAAACTAGTATATCATAAATGACTCGGTACCTTGGTCCTGAAGGGACCCAAGCTATATTGGAAGAGCTGCAAAGGCATGGACACGCAACGCTGAGAGTCAGAGAGACGGAATATCATGCTGCTATGCATAACTGCGCCGAGGCTTTACGCCAGTACAATGCTGCCCGGGTGGTAGAAAGAAACGCAGGCAGAATGCTCTTGCACAGGGCAGAATATGTCAGGAGCCTCTTTGAGAGAACAGATACAGGAGAAGGGCACATACAGGGAAGTCGGACAACTGACAACGGCTGGGTCATTGAGGTTTACGCAAATGTATGAAAGCCCCTATAAAAATAACTATAAATAACTTTTCCTGAAATAGATTGCATGGTACCTTATGATGTACAAGAGCACGAAAGGGGCGACACTGTCCGTATAGGAGACCTGATGCTTACTTACGATATCATAGGCGCCTCGGTTATTTTTTATACTGATGGCGACAAATCAAAAAGACAGCTGATTTGGCCGTATGGACCAAGAGAATTTAAGAGGGATGGGGTTGGAATTGAATTAGTAGAACTAAGAGGTCCGAAAGCAGTTATAAGGTACACAGTGCCCAAAGGAACAGAAATAAAGTGTGAGAGTGCAAAACGATTAATTAAGGGAAGATAGTTTATGACAGCGAAAGAAGAGAAGAAGGAAATCAATGTTTTTGAGAGCGGACTGGTGCCGAGGCAAGAGGTACTGAGCAACGAGGAGCGAGAGCGCATTCTTGAAGAGCTGAACGTTGCGCCCAGGCAATTGCCGCGCATAAGGCAGGCAGACGCCGTGGTAAAGCAGCTTGGCGCAAAAAAGGGCGATATTCTGCGGATAAGGCGCAATGACCCTGTTGTGGGCGAGTATTTCTATTACAGGGTTGTGGTGTGAATCAGATATCAAGATCTAGACCTTTTAGGGCTTCTTCAAAAACAGTGGGAATCTTTGTTTTTTCAGTAATTTGTTCCATGCCAAAATATCTTGCCAATTCCTCTATAGTGCCCACATGCTCAGGGCTGGTATCGAGGAAAAGCCCCATCAGAGACACACCATCTTTATGACCCATTAATGCAACAGCTTTTCTGGGTGTCATTCCAGGCCTTTCCATGACGCTTACACCGCCTTTATCATATCGCTTTCCCAGAATAAGGTCGCAGCCCTCAAGGCCATATATAGAATCGACGCTAACAGGTGTAGATGCATATCCTTCATCTGTAAGTCGTTTAAGAAGACCGCGATATTTGTCCAGAGTAACTTCAGCGTTTCTACCTAAAAGCACAGCATACCTATTCTCTGTAAAGCCATGCACAACCCCACGGAATTCGTAGCCATGAGCTTCTGCTATAGAACGAGCTGCAGGACTGTCTTCTGTACCTTTGTATTCATCCTCTATTGTAAATCTTTTTCCTCGCAGCTCATTAACAACATCAAGCATATTTAGCATATCCACGAAATGTATTTATAGTGAAACAAGTAAATAATCAGGAGATGTTATAACTTGTTTCACATATAGTT
>CAZZNM010000015.1:0-11222 GCA_964655805.1 uncultured archaeon | reverse complement strand
AGTGATTTTAATATGCCCTACAAATTCCTGCCGGATATAGCGATAGCAGACGTGGCTTTTGAAGCCACAGGCAAGACATTGCCAGCGCTATTCAAGTCAGCAGCGCTCGCGACAACAAACGTGATGGTAAAGGACCTGAAGGCAATAAAGCAGAGGGTTAAGAAAAATATAGAAGTAGAGGCTGACAACATCGAGCTGTTACTATTCAATTTTCTGCAGGAGATAATTTATTACAAAGACGCGGAACTGCTCTTGTTCAGCAAATATGACGTGAAAATTACTGAAGACAAGAAAAATAAAAAAGAAAAGAAATTCATACTAAATTGCACTGCCTTCGGCGAGAAGCTAAACATGAAAAAGCACACGCTCATGGTCGATGTGAAGGCAGTTACTCTGCACATGTTCTCTGTGCGCAAGAACAAGGACTGGAATGCGCGCGTGATTCTGGACATATAAATCAGATTCCTATAAATCCTTTGCATACTAATTATATTATGTTGGATGTAAGGGTTCTGCCTCACCATTACAGGATGATGCTGGAGAGAGGGATCTGCACCGAGTTTCTTGACAGCTCTGATGGTTCATATTTCATTGAACTAAAAAAACGTAATAGATTGAGGGTATATGTTCCCGAAATAAGTGGGGCCTTTATCATCAGGCCCGACGGCGATGAAAATAATTACAAGACTGCTGATTGTTTCTTTGAGTTTCCATATCCGCCGCGCGAATCTGCGGAAGAAATGGAGATAAAATGGATTTACGATGATTGCCTATTCCTCAATAGCAGGCACCTTGGGCTTCTTCCTGAAACGTATGAGCAGGAATGTGCCTGCAAGTATTATAGCGCCGCCTGCCAGCTCTAGTCCGGACGGCAAGGTTGCGAAGACCGCGAAAGAATAGACGAGAATTATTAGCGGCTCTATCGAGCCTATGGCCGCGACTTTGCTCAGATCTGCATTTTCATAAGCCTTGAACATCAATGTAAAGCCGGCGACTACTGATATTGCAGCTATTGATATCAGAAGCACGCTCTCTATAGGCATTGGTGCGAAGGCGCCAGACGCGAGACCGAAAAGAATCACAAAAGGCGATGCAAAAAATAGTCTGCCGGTATTTATCACCATTGGGTCCATTCTTTTGACATACCCTTTTACTTTCAGTGAGAATATCGAAAAGGCCAATGCGCTTATAATGGCGAGCACTGCGCCAGCTGCAAAGCCCGTGCCTTTGTAAGATATTATGAGAGCGCCGGCAATCATGGCGGTTATGCCCAGTGCCTCCAGCTTGTTGAATGTTTCTTTGAGGAAGATCACGCCCAGTATGACTGTGAACACTATGACGAATCTTATCAGAAAGCCGAGTGTAGACGGACCGACAAGGCTCAGCCCTATGAACCATGTGGTGGCTGATATGCTTGTCAGCAAGCCGAGCAATGCAAGCCCTTTCCAGTGTTTTTTTGCTTTCACAAGCTTTTTTTTCCTGCCTGTGACATATGTTACAAGCACTGCGATTATGGGCGTAAGCGTGAACATATACATGGCTGCAGTAAGCGGGTTTGCTGTCCTAAGCACGATAGTGTTGGCTATGTAGCCCACTGGCAGCAGGAGCGTTGACAAGATGGCATAGAAGTATGCTTTTGTATGCCTGTCCATAGCTGCTGCATATGCGAGAAAATCTTTTAATATCTGACAGACAATTGCTTAGTATGATAACTGTAACAGAGCTTGCAGCGACCAGAGCCAAATCGATGATGGAGAAATCCGGCGAGCAGGAAGGCCTAGGCCTGCGTATCAAAGTAGTTCCGGGCGGCTGCTCGGGCTTTAGCTATGACATGGGCTTTGACGAGCAGAAGCCTGACGACGTAGTCGTCGAGCAGAATGGCGTGAAATTCCTTTTCGATGCCGCGGCAATGCGCTTCATGCAGGGCTCGCGCATTGACT
The DNA here is from genome assembly GCA_964655805.1 of uncultured archaeon. Taxonomy (GTDB): domain Archaea; phylum Aenigmatarchaeota; class Aenigmatarchaeia; order GW2011-AR5; family GW2011-AR5; genus CAZZNM01. The sequence continues at coordinate 9,282 of CAZZNM010000015.1, read as the reverse complement.
ACATAGACTCGCTTACCGGCGCAGGCTTCAAGATCGACAATCCAAACTTCACGCACTCCTGCGGCTGCGGCAAGAGCTTTGGATGATTCTATGAATATTTATCCCTACTTTTCCAGGGATTCAGACAAACTCTCGAATATAGCGACAAGTCTATGGAATAATACTGCAAGCGCACTGAGGGACACTGCTGTTTTTGCAAACTTATTGTCGAGGGACATGAGCTTCCCGACAATGCTCAGCCTCGGGGCAGCGCTGGATAGTGCAAGAAAATACTACTTTGCCCAATGGGAAGGCGGCCACTCTGAGGAAGATGCATTCGTGCTTGCTGACAGACTTTACAGGGTTGCAAGGAGTATAGAACAGATAGATCCGTTCTTCCTCCCTGAAAGATTGATAGAAGCATCTAAAGCCTATGATGCACTTAATGATGTCACCCCCAATATAGCAGGGATGAATTACAGGCCGCTGCAAAGGGCTTATGACATTTTGAACGCATACAGGAACGGAGATAATGCTGGATATGTGCATAGATACAGGCATGTGACTGAACAACATCTTAGAAAGATTGCCGAAAAAAGACACGAACTGCAGGTGGTAAATAATGCCGGACGACTATGAAAGATTCGAGCGAAAAAAGAAGCGCTACAAGGGCTACAAAAAGGGGTTCGGGCGCTCGCGCTACAAGAAAGGGAAATAGAAGTCTATTTATATATATGTATATATATACAATGTATGTCAAAGTTGGTTTCGCTATCAGATAAGGCCTATAGAAATTTGCTGAAAATGAAGAAGACCAGTGAATCATTTTCTGATGTAGTCCTTAAGCTTACTGACAAGAAGAAAAAGTCTATTATGCGCTTTGCCGGCATATGGAAGGACGATAAGGAGCTCGACAAGATATTTGCAGATATATTGAAAGATCGCCACAAAACCACTTACAAGGAGAAGGATACTTCGTGGTAGTTCTTGATACAGATATTCTGGTTGCTTTTCTTAGGAACGATAGCGAATCTGTTGAAAAAGTACGCGGTTACTATGAATCTGAAAAACCAGTGGCCATAACATCAGTAACCGCATTTGAGCTATTCAGAGGTGCTTATGCTTCGCACAATCCTGAAAAGAAGACTTCTGATATCGAGTTAATTATTGAAGACACTGATATTCTTTATTTTGATACAAAGAGCTCAAAGATTGCAGGGAAAATATATAATGAACTAAAAAAAAGCGGAAAACTCGTAGGTATTCTGGATCAATTTATAGCTAGTATAGTTATTTCTAACAACGAGAAATTGGTTACAAGAAACATAAAAGATTTTTCAAGAATACAAAATTTGAGAGTTGAAAAATGGTAAATAAACTATTCAATTCCCAGCAGCTCGACTTCGAACACGAGCGTCGCATCAGGCGGTATAATGCCTCCTGCGCCGCGCGAGCCGTAAGCGAGCTCTGGCGGTATCGTTAATTTGCGCTTCTCGCCGACCTTCATTCCTGCTACTCCTTTGTCCCAGCCCTGAATGACCTGGCCTGCGCCTAGCTTGAATGTGAACGGCTCATCACGATCAACGCTACTGTCGAATTTCCTGCCGTCAGTGAACGTGCCGGTGTAATGCACTATCACCGTATCGCCGCGCTTCGCTTCTGCTCCTGTGCCTTTCTTGAGAATCTCGATTTTCATGCCTTCCATATTAAACACATCTTGATTACTAGCAGTACATCCGACTAAAAATATTAATAAAGTGATTATCACGAGCTTCATATGACATTTCAGAAGGTTAAGCTTAAATAAATTTGAGCCAACTCAGACGAATGAATCAGAGTACTAAAATGTACAGCATAGAAGGGTATCGTTACCTTGTGGCATGGGTACTTAGAAGCGCCGTCAAAAACCCGGATTATTACAGAGGGCCCTGCGGAAGGTATTTCGCAGATATCGCAAACATAGGGCCTGAAGTCATGTTCAGGTATGCAGTGAAAGGGACCGAAAGAGAGGGGGAGATATTCACACCGCTTGGAATATGCCCCGATCCTGAATGCTATAGGCCAGAATAAATTATCTTTTCCTTCTTTGTTTATTTTTTCTGGCTTTTGGTTTTGCGCGCTTTTTCGGCTTCTTTGCATAAATCGCGATGCCTGCTGCCAGAATAATTATGATTGCTGCTATAAGGAGCAGGAATTCTTTGTCAGTCAGTTCGGTCGGGCAGTTCTGGTTTATCTCAAAATCCCTTTCCAGTATGGTTGTGTTCTGCCTTAATTTCAGCGAAGCTATAACATCATCTTTTGTGTTCAGTTTCAGCTTTAATTCTGCCTCTCCACTGCACATTGCATTATTGACATAAAAGAACGAAGACTTCCAGCCATCTGGGTGCAGTATTTCCCCAGCTGCTTCTACTTTCGCGTCCCAGCAGCCCTCTAAGTTCGCGTTTATTTTTATATCAAAGTCTTTGCATGTGCCTTTTGTTTCTATATTTATTTCCTGTGCAAATGTTGCTGCCGATATTGCCAATAACATAGCCAGAAATAAGACAAGCTGAAATTTCATCCTAATCCCTGTAGCGGCTTTCGATCCTGTCAAACTCATCGAGTATCCCCTCTTTTTTTGCATCCTTGTGTAGACCGAACAGCATTCTTTCCAGTGACGATGTCCTGATGCCGTATTGTGTGTATTCCCCGCCGCTGCGGCAAAGGAGGTAAAGTATTCTGTCCCACAGTCTATTGCTGGTATCTTGTGAGCGCTCTTTCAGTTACCATAATCAATCCCAGTCGCGCTTGCGCATCTTTATCTTGAACAGGTTCTCGATGAAATCAGTGCCTGCGTAGCCGGCGAGCAGGGCGAATTTCACGTCATCTGCGATAAAAACACCTGCGAGCAGTCCCATGCCGCCTGATGCGAGTAGAGTGAGCACAAGGTATTCTGTCCGCAGCTTCCTTTTCTTCGAGGGCGCAGCTGTCAGATATTTTGTGATGCCAACAAGGCCGCGAATCAGCCCGCCTAAGAAGCCGGCAACAAACACTTCAAGCAGCGGCATTAGAATATTTGCCGCGCGCGCAAGATAAAGGTTATTGTAAACTAAAGTAGACAAATGTAAATATTTAAAGTTTACGATTGTCTATTATTATATGCAGTTTAGAAACCTTGCCGAGAATCTCCTAGGGTCAAAAGTGAAAGTAAAGCTGGTAAGATACCTACTTTTAGAAGAGGCTATAACCAGCGAGAGGGAAATAGCAAAATTGATAGGCGTCTCGCATGCTGCGGTTAATAAGGCGTTAAAGGAACTGCATGAACAGAATCTTGTGGTTCCGCTCAGGGTTGGCAACTCTATGGTTTGGCAACTCAACAAACAAAGTTATGCATACCAACTTCTACAAAGTTTCCCGTTACTTCTGAAACAGACACCAATAAGCAGATTGATTATACAGATTAAGGCATCTTTGGGTCATCTGAAATACGTTAAAAAATCTGTCATCTACGGTTCTATAGCCCTCAGTACAGAACTTCCAAACAGCGACATTGATCTGTTTGTGTTAGTAGAGAGCGAAAAAGACCGAAAAGATGTCATACCTTCACTCTCATCTCTAAATGAAAGCTGCATGAGGATGTTCGGCAACGGACTATCGGCTAATGTTTTTACTGTCAAAGACTTGACAGAACCAAGGAACAAAAAATTCCTCGAAAATGTAAACAAAGGTATCATGGTGTTCGAGAAATGAAAACTAGGAGCGTCGAAAGATTTCGCGCAAAGGATTACTTGAAAAGAGCAGACGAATGCAGGAATGCCATGGACAGGGCTTTCGAAAACGGCGAGTGGAATGCCTGTGTAATAAACGCAATTCACTGCGCTATTTCTGCAGCAGACGCATTATGCATATTCAAAAAGGGCCTGAGGAATGCCAGCGAAAGGCATCAAGATGCCGTAGCTTTGTTTCTTGGCATAGATCCTAACAGTGAAGAGATAAGGCGGAACATGAATCATTTATCTAGACTACTGGACATAAAAACGAATGCCGAATATGGCGAGAAGCTTTCCAGCCAGAATGATGCCACAAATGCGAAAAAGCATGCTGAAAGAATTTTAGGCTTTGTAAAAAGCAGGATAAGCTAGTTTTGCGCAACTGCGTTTATAAACTTTGTTTATATTTTTTATGCATGCAAGATTTACAACCCAGGATAAGGTGGGCAGACCGTCTGGACAGGGATTATGACCCTGTTAAGTTCTACAGGGAAGCTGCTTGATGTGGTGCCTACAAGAAGCCGCCAAATAAATCGATAGCGGTGGTTTGTGTTTTTAAAGAATAATGTCTTCTATTTTGCAATGACGGACATAGAAGGCGTGTTGCCAGTGCTCAAAGGCTGTAGAGTGGTCGATAGAAGGGAAAACCCAAGCGGCAAGTACAGGTTCGTTATCCGGCTTTCGTATTCAGACGGCCTGAGAGCGTTCGAGGAGGAGCTAGATGCCATGCATGTACCACATGTACCTCCACCTTCCAAAAAGAGGAGGAAGTACACTGGCGACGGGTTTGAGATAGATGTCAGAACGCCATTACTTGGTAATCCGGGTGGTATTTTTTTGTCCATGGAAGAGCGCCACAGGAGTTTTTATGAAACATTCGGGATTTAACCTACGGCAATAACTTATTTATACTCGCGGGCGCAATTAATCTTAGACAGTTTACAAGTTTTCGAAAGTATAGGATTTATAACTTTCTGAAAGAAATAAATAATATGGTCTAGACTTTTGTGAAGCAAAAGGGTAGTGTGGTATGACTGAACTTGTTACAAAGGAAATGCCCATTGGTGACGTAATGCAGAAATATCCTGCTTCTATAGACATGATGATAAAATACGGCATGAAATTCGGCTGCAGCGTCAATACAAAGGAGAGCGTCTACGAAAGCGCCCATGTCAATGGCATTGACGATCCTAAGATTTCAGAGCTTGTGGAGAAGTTGAACGAGCTCGCTGAGAAAACGCCTGAGATGGCGCGAAGCGGCGGCACGCTCGAGATGACTGAGAATGCTGCTGAAAAGCTCAAGGAGATTATGAAGGCGAGCAACAAGGAAGATTATGCTTTGCGCATCGCCGTGATGCCTGGCGGCTGCTCGGGCTTTATGTACAGCTTTGATTTTGACCAGAACAAGCGCGAAGACGACATAGTTATCATCGACAAGGGCGTGACTGTTTTCGTTGACGCAGCAAGCATGAATGCGCTCAAGAACGCGCGCATCAATTACGTAGATTCGCTGCAGGGCGCTGGCTTCAACGTAGAGAATCCTAATGCCAGCGACAGCTGCGGCTGCGGAAAGAGCTTTCATTAATATGGTATAGACTTTTTGCAACGGCAGCAAGCTACTGAAAGTAGCTTATTGTGACGCAAAAAGGGTATGAGGTGGTTGTGTGGCACCAGAGGCTTTGACTGCATCAGTGAGAGAAGAGAAAATACAAGACATAACACAAGAAATTATGCAAGAGATCAGAAAAGAAGCGAAACAGGAATTCAGAAAAGAAATTATGCAGGAATTAAAACAAGAGCTTAAACTTGAATTGCGCGCAGACGAAGAATTGCTTTTCAAGTCTGCTTCTCTGTGTCCTGAGTGCTTCCGTCTTATTCCGATGCTTGTTTTTGACAAAGATAATCGTGTTTTGCTGCGAAAGCTGTGCAAGGAGCACGGCATTGTCGAGGACGTTTACTGGGCAAATACTGAATTGTTCAAAAAAGCCAAGAAATATGAAGTGAAGGGACGCGGGCTAGCAAATCCTGCAGTGACAGTGCACCTTGATAATCCTGAGGAGAGCAGCGGGCCTATTTGCCCGACAGACTGCGGGCTATGCTCATTGCACGAGACGCATTCGGGCTTGACAAATCTTGTAATTACAAACCGCTGCGACTTGACGTGCTGGTACTGCTTCTTCTATGCAGAGGCAGCTGGCTACATCTATGAGCCGACGATGGATCAGATAGAATGGATGGTCGCGCAAGTAAAGGGCGAGCGGCCTATCGCCGGCAATTCCTTTCAAATCACTGGCGGCAACCCTGAACTACGAGAGGAAGTGCTGGAAATCGTGAAGGCTGTCAAGAGAGGCGGCATTGACCACATTCAATTTAACACCAATGGGACGTACCGCCTATACAAGGAACCCGGCTTCGCCGTAGCACTGAAGGAAGCGGGCGTGAGCAACTTATACTTGAGCTTTGACGGCACAACGCCAAGGACAAACCCAAAGAATCATTGGGAGATACCTGGCATCTTGAACAGTTGCAGGGCCGCGAATCTTAGTGTTGTTCTTGTGCCGACTGTAATCAACACTGTAAACGACCATGATATCGGCAACATACTGAAATTCGGATTCAAGCACAATGACATTGTTCGTGCTGTGAATTACCAGCCCGTTTCCCTAGTGGGCAGGATGCCCCAGAGCGAGCGCGAAAAATTCAGGATAACCATTCCAGATGTCATCCAGCGACTGGAAGACCATACAGACGGGCAGGTAACCAAAGATGCGTGGTACCCGGTGCCTTGCACAGTAATATTGAGCAACTTCATAGAAGCACTGAAAGGCGGACCGAGATATGAACTGTCAATAAACCCGGCATGCGGCATGGGGACATACATCTTCAAGGACGGCGACAAGATGGTACCGATAACTGATTTTGTCGATATAGAAGGGCTTTTTGAATACCTCAAGGAAAAGACAGAAGAGCTCAGAAACGGTGCAAACAAACACTGGGTGCTTGGAAAGATGGCACTCAAGCTGGGCAGCTTCATCGACAAGAAGAAGCAGCCAAAGCATCTGGATCTTGGAAAGATCCTCTTGAACGTCTTCCTGAAAGGCAACTACAAGGCAGTTAGCAAATTCCATCAAAACGCGCTCTTTGTTGGAATGATGCATTTCCAGGATCCATACAACTGGGACATACAGCGCATCAAGAAGTGTGACATCCACTACGTAACGCCTGACAAGGAGCGGCCGATCATCCCGTTCTGCACGTTCAATGTGATTCCAGAGTGGTACCGCGACAAAATACAGAGGGAGCATTCAGTGAGCATACCTGAATGGGAAGCAAAGACCGGTAAGACGCTCAAAGGCGGCTACTACAAGCGCAAGATAAAAGAGCTGGAAGCAATGCCATTATACTGGGACACGTATGCAGGATTTGTGCAGCCCAAAGCCCCGGCGCAATTGACTGTGGTAAACAGCACAGATGCGGGCGCATGTTCGCCGGCCGGGTGCTGATTTCTAATCGACTCAACAAATTGATTGTGTCACTTGATATTGGATGGCTAGTTCTTCGAGATCGGCCTTAGGAATTGTTTCACAAACTGCATCTTTTTCAGACTGAGTCAATTCTAATTTTTCCAAGGCTGCTATAAACATCTCCAAACAACGCAGGCCCCACACATCTAAAGATTCTTTAATAAGTTGACAACTTTCAGAAACATGCTTGTAGGCATCTACTGTACGCAAATCCTCAGCGTTTTCAGGACTTGAGAATACAACTTTATTACGCCACGCATTTACAATTGAAATTAAGCACTGGCTTCTTAATGTACTATCATCTATAGTCTTGCAGAAAGATACAGATCCACTTACATTAACGTATAGCGTATAAAGGCTGGCTACGTCTGAAATACATTCGTCGTATTGAGCACTTTGCTTACATGAGTTAATAACTTTTGTGGGATCATTAACAGCATCTCGAAAAACTTCTCTTGCAACATTTCCAGGTAGGCGATCTTCGATAGTGGATTTATCGTTGTTCACGGTAAAAACAATGAAAATGGCTATAATCAAAAATACAAAAACTATTAGACCGGCTACAAAGGTTCTTTGATTTAATTTAGACTTCTTGATTGCCATTAATACCTAATATTCTTTACTTTGCACCTTATATTTATATAGCTCATTTTTTCCCAAACGGATTAACTACGTTCAGCCACGGTATTTTGAAATCTTTTGCATTTTCTGTATAAAGATTCAATACTGAATTCTGTCTCATTGTTGCAGCAAGCAGCGAATCCCAGTATGACATGTCATGCTCTTCTGATATTTTAGCTGCGTCTAAGACTGTCTTGTGATCAAAGTCTAGTTTTAAGAAATTATCAAAATCTATCATGTCAGAAATGTTTTCTACAGCATCCTTTTTTGTCAGAAATCCCTTTCTTGTAGTTACAAAAAAGAATTCAGAAAGGTTCTGGGCTGATATGGCAAGTTTTATTTCCTTTTTCCAGCACGAGTCTATTAGTCTTTTTGAAATCGCGTGCTTTGTTGGATCTGATGTATCATAGTTATAAATCAGAATGTTAGAATCGACGAGGAATATTTCATCCTCTGTCATAAATCTCATCCCTATTGAATTTCCATTTTTTTGGCAATTTGTATAGGCCCTTTTCAGACCGCTTCATCTGCCTTTCTGCAATCTCTTTCTGCTTTTTCTCGTCTGCCCATTTCTTCATGGCTTCTGTGATGGCTTTGCCTAAATCGCCTTTCTTGCCGCCCTTGTGCTCTTCAACAAGCTTACGGAATTCCTTCTCGACTTCGTCGTCCACGCTTATAGTTATAGTTCCCATACAAACCAGATATATTTAGAAAACACAAGTATTTAAATATATCTATCTTGTACTTACAAGTTTCTTTGGCAGTTATAAATAGCGAAGGCATGTGCGGCCCGACAGGATGCAGCTGATTCTTGTAATCGTCACTGTCTAAAAATAAAATTGCGGCAAAATCAGCAATTTAACTTCTTCGGCGATAATAAACTCAATGGCAAGCACAAGTACTTCATTCTACGCAGCAGGCACATTGCTCGTAATAGGAGGGCTGCTACTGGCATTAGGCCTTGTTATGCACCCGCCGCCGGGCGCAACGCCTGCTGAGAACGCACAGATAATTGCTAGTACTCCAAACTGGGCAGTGGTTCACTTTATGATTGCTGCTTCATTTCTCTTCCTGGGCGCAGCTGCAATTATTATAACAGGCCAAGGGCGTGCAGGCGCCTTGAACCCTGGTTTATGGGCGCTTGCAGCTGTATCATTCATAGCTTTTGGCGCAGTTGTTATAGCCGAAGTGACAACAATACCTGCACTCATTGATGCTGTCCAGAAAGGCTCGGCTACTGAAACAGCGATATTCAACGCATTCAATGCCTTTGTCGGAGGCGCCGCGATGCTGGCAGTGACCATTTTCCTTTTGAGCTTTACAGTCATAGCATTCATCGACCACCGCTCAAAGCAGGTCGTGCCGCAGCCCATGATTTCAGTGCTCGGCAGCGTTGCATCGTTTGCAGG
>CAZZNM010000014.1:0-11302 GCA_964655805.1 uncultured archaeon | reverse complement strand
GATGCAATTTTAAATAATCTGTGTCCCACATATTAGTGGGTGGTAGGAAATGACAGTGGTAAAGATTGACGGCAAGGGCAGGATTACGATACCAAGGCAGGTTAGAAAGGCAGCCCATCTCAGGCCCAACCAGTCATTGAATCTAAGACTGGCAGAAGACAGCATTGTATTAAAAAGAATGCATGCAGAAAAAAGCAAGTTTGAAGAGGACCCTCTTTTCAAAGATCTTAGAAATCCAGCGCATGCAGATCCAAAGAGATTAAAGAGGCTTGATCTGGAAAAACTGGAAGAGGAACTGTGGTCACAATGATAACGGTAGATTCTAATATATGGATTTTCTCAGAAATGAAGGAATATGAAGAGCATGAAATGGCAAACAAAAAACTGAACGTGATGCTGAAAGAAGGCGGCGTGCTGACAAATGCAATCATTGTATCAGAGGTGTTTCACAAACTGTATAGGCTAATAGGACCCGAAGAGTCATTGAGAAGAACAAAAAACATAGTAAATAGCACGCGGGTTGTGTATCTGCCGATAGAAAAAAGCACTGTTTCAAAGGCGCTGGAACTGACAAAGAAGGGTATGAGAATAAACGATGCAATAATTGCACAACATTCATTGGATTCAAAGGCGTCTGTTTTCACAGACGATATTAGAGATTTCAGGAAAGTCAAGCGACTAAAAATAATAAAATTGCGATAAGTTACCGCTCAATCCGCGCATTGCTTGGCGTTAAAATTACCCATTCGTCGCCCACGCCCACGATGTCGCCCTGCATGCTTGAGCACACTGTCCGCAGCTTGCTGACAGAGTGCTTGAGCTCATCCAGATTGCTTTCCCGCATCTCTTTTATCTTGACAATCACGATGTTGCCCTCGCGCAGCTTCTTAACGACGCGATCGACTGCTGCGAAGTTCTCGAGCTTCTCGATAACAATCTTTACGCCCTTCTGCTCATCAAGCTCGATGGGCACCTCTACATAATCATCCAAGTTAAGGTCTTTGTCTTTTCTTTTGAATATGGCCATAAATACCATCACTCTATAAGTATACTTATGATACATGAATAATTTAGCTGTATATAAAGTAGATTCACCACTGCTAAAGGATAAAAAGGTTGCCTACAAGCACAATACATGGCAATATCACACACATTACTGAAGACAAAGCATGCAAAAGGCAGATGCATCCTTTGCAACGGCGAAGTAGATCGAGCTACCGTCGGCAATCTCTGCAATGCATGCAAGGACGGCTTTGCAACGAATTTCGACGGCTTTGCGCAAAGGGAAATGTCGCACAAGTTCGCGATGTAATGCTTATCTAAAATCTTTCTTTGTCAACTGCCTAGCCACGGCAACGTCTCCTTCGAAGCCAATTATTTCGCAGGCTAGTTTTTGTCCCAGAAAATTATCCTTGGCCCGAGAATATGGGGCATTCCGTGAGTTTACATAATGTTCCTTTACAATGACATTTTTTCCCGAAGGAAGTTGACCAAGAAGATATCCGGAAGAATCATAGTAATCTTTTATCCGCAACACAAATCTGTAGCCTATGCCTTCCTGTTGCATATCATTTAACAATGTTCGAAAACTTAAATTCACGTTCTTTTCATCTTTATTTTCGCGTTTATCTCTCTAATCTCCTCGTCCACTCTTTTCCTCAGGCCCCTCAGCTTGTACGGGTATCTGAATGTATAATCTATAGCACCCTGCACCCCCCTTACCGGCTCCACTGCAACAGCGCGCCAGAAGACATAGCGCACGGGCACAGAGCTCTGCTTGATGTCGGCTTCATGGATCTTTGGCAGCAACAATAGCGCTGCTAATCTCAGCAGAAATGAAATTAGAAAGATTACCTGCAGTCCATGTAAGAATAGAACAGTGCTATTGCCAACGCCGTAAACGATCACGCCGCCCAGCAGCGTGCCGACAAAGATAGCAATGCCCTTGAAAAACGCATGATTCGCTATATATACGGGCCTTTTTTCAGCAGGCACGACGTCCAGCAGAAAATTGAATCCAGCCAGCTCAAAGCCCGACCAGGAAAAGCTTGCAAAGAATTCTATTGCCAGCAGGTGCCATGGCGACGAGGCGAATATGTAGAAAAGTGGCACAAAGCATACAAATATGCTGTTGATGAATATTATCTTGCGCTCGCCAAAGCGGTCAATGAGCCCGCCCCAGTATGGCTGGAAAATGACCGTAATAAACGCGCCGAACGCGACAATAATGCCGAACCAGACATAGCCAATGGCCAAGTCTTCCAGCATGTAGACAACAAAGAAAGGGCCTGCAATATTGACAGCAAAGTACATCATTGCAATGAACAGGGTGAACATCACGAGGTTTTTGTTTACGGCAATGGCCTCCCTGATCTCGCTAGGCTTGACTGTGAAGCTGTGCCTGTAATGATACACAACCTTTGTTTGCGGCTCCTTTATGCGCAAAAATATGATTATGGCAATTATTGATAAGAGGAATGACAAGGCAAAAACTGGTGCAAAGCCGTATGCAAGCATGATGCCTGCGGTGAATGTTGCAACCATGCCCGAAAGTCCTGCAAGCATGTTGCGCCTGCCAAAATATCTGCCCCTGACGGCATCAGGCACCATATCGCCCATCATCGAAGCCCACGAAGGCGAGTTCAGCGCCAAGAAGAAGCTGAAAAATCCCATGAGCACTATGAACACTGTTATATTGCCCGCATTGAGCAGCGCCATGATGACAACAGGCAGCCAGAACAGCCGCGCTATGAGCATTGAATTGATCCATATACTTTTCCTGCTAAAATATTCAGTAAGCAGCGCGCCGGGCACCTGGGCGAATGTGCCTGCAATGTTACGCACAGAGCTGAGAAGCCCTATTTCTATGGGACTTGCCTTGAGCGCAATGGCATACGGAATTGCATAAGCATTGATAATGCTGTTTGCAGCGCTCTCTGGTATTCCGTAAATGGTATTGTAGTGCAGACTTTTCTTGTCAAGCCTCGGTTCTTTTTTTGCGGCCTTAACCATAGTTTGTAATTGCTTATCCTGAAATAAATAGACTTTTAAGCTTGCCTAGCTAATTTTATATATGAAAGAGGCAAACCTGCTTGTTACGTACGACCCAGCGCACGCGGGCTCTGCTAAGAGCGAGGTCCAAGCGCTTCTCGAGCAAGTAGGCGAAAAAGCCGAGTTCCTCGAGTCAAACGTCGAAGGGCTGTTTCTGCTCCAGACAAATAAGGAGCCGAAAGAAATAACAAAGGAATTAAGAGACGTAGTCGAGGAAGCCCCGGATAAATATAAGTATACGTACCGCTGGATACCCATTGAGAAGTGGTGCAAATCGAGCATGGATGACATGACGCGTGCTATGAAAGAAATCAACTCAGAGATGAATGATGAAGACAGCTGGAAGCTGGACTTAGGCAAGCGCCAGCATGCTGCACGCAGTACAGATCTTATAATTAAACTGACTGAGAGTATCAACCATCCGAAGGTTGATTTGAAAAATCCGCAGAAGATAGTGAAAATCGAGATTATCGGCGACCGCGCTGGCGTCGCGCTGCTCGACAAAAGTGAGCTGCTGGACATACCGAAGATGAAGGCGCAGTAAGTTTTTTCTTCTTAAGCTTTTTCTCTATCTGTTACTCATGCCTAACAAAACGATGGAAGATTTCTGGGTAGAGATGGGATGGTACACGGAAGTCTACGATCGTGCACTTGGAAGACGCATAAGGAAGCTTACACAGGGTAAGTGGAAGGACGACGAGCAGGCCCAGCAGGATGCGGTCAGGTTCCTTGTCGACAAAGTTCTCAGAAAGGGTCCTCAAGGTGTGACGCAGGAAGATTTCCGCGGGAACAGGCTTGGTGGGCTTCTAACTGGTTATTATCATGACAGCCCTTATAAGGCGCTGAGAGAAGCTTGTTATGAGATTAACCCGTGGGAGATGGCGACAACGCCAAATAATTTTTATAACGACCCAGAAAACAGAAAATCCGCAACTAGATGGCTTGCTAGCAAATTAAGAGGATTAGGGATATATCCAAGGGGTATACAACAGGAGGATTTTTTTAGAAACGGATTGTCAGGGCTCCTGGATGTTCACGAAGGCAGTCCTTACAAAGCCTTATACGAAGCAGAGCTGGTGACAAAAGAAGACGAAACTTATATGAAAAGGCATCGCTACAATTAACCAGACTCTTTCTGCATCACTTGTTTCGTTATCTTGAAGTGGACTTTCGCTACCTTGTCCAGAATCTCTTTGCCATGCTTTTGGACCAGTTGCTTTGCAGTTGGCTCAACATGCGTGGCGCCCTTCGGCAGAACAAGACCTACATCGCGACCTAATTGCCTCAGTGTGCGCAGAAATTCGGCGCGTGCTATTATTGAAGCAGCGGCAACAGCCACGTCATCTTCAGCGCGCACACGCTGTATTATTTTTACTTTTTTCCCTTTCTCGAACAGAGTTTCTTTCAGAAATCTTTCCTCACCAAATTTGTCGGTAATGACCAAGTCACAATTCACTTTCTGCAGTAAATTCTCTATTGCCCGCGCGTGGCCCCATGCTAGCAGCTTGTTTAGCGACTTGAACTTCTTGTAAATGATATTGTATTTCTCTGGCGAGATCTTTACAATTTCATATTTGCAAATCTTTCTGATGTTTTTATCCATTTCGGCAATTTTAAGATCAGTAATCTTTTTAGAATCTCTGACGCCCATTTCTTTCAATAACTTTTCATTATCATCAACATAGACAGCTGCAACGACAAGATAGCCAAAGTAGTCGCCTTTGCCGGATTCATCGACACCTATATGTCCCATAGTAGAATTTATTTAGGCAGTTTTATATACAGCGTGCGCCAAATTCTAGCATGGTGCTTCAGCGTATTGTCGGCTACGTGGGCTTCCTCGTGAGCTATCGCCACAAGATTTATTCGCTGCGAAAGCGCTATGACCGGATGCGCGAACGCGTAGACAAGCTGCGGAACGCAGAGAAACGGCTCTATGCGCTGAAAATTCTTGACCAGATTGAGCCAACACTCGTCATGCTCGAGGAGCAGCGCGTGTCGCGGTTCGAGCGCGGCAGGATGATTCGCTACGTGAACAACGGCGTAAAGCAGGCAAGAGTTTCTATCAAAGGTAGGGTCCAGCAGCAACAGCCAGTTGTGAAAAAGTAGATGGTGTGGAAAATGGTCTGGCAGGATATTGTCTTCTTTGTCGGCCAGTGGGTATTTATCATAGCATTGATACCTACGCTTCGCGCGAAAGAAAAGCCGCAGATTTCGACCAGCTTGGTGACTAGCGCAACACTTTTTGTTTTTGCCGTCACATATTTTACTCTTGGATTATGGCTTTCGGCAATCGTAGCGGCGCTAATCTCAATAGCATGGCTCACTTTGGCAGTACAAAAACACAGAATCGGCAAGAAAAATAAGCGAAGAAAATAGAAAAAACGTTTATATAGTGGCAAAGCGCAAGTTTAATTATGATGCGCCTGACCATATCACGATGCTTCAACTGCAGCAAAGCAAGGCTCGTTGATCGGGTCCAGGACAGGTGGGTCTGCTTCGCATGCAAGCAGAAAGTCGGGGTGCATAACTGATTTGAGAATTCTTGTAATCACTGATATTGTGCCGATTGCTTGCAATCGCACAATTTGTTAGATTTGCAAAATCTAACAATATTCCACGCGTGTTATGTGATTCTCTTTATAGAGTTTTATCACATTATCAACGAATGTATCGATTTTTGGCTCGTGCGACACGATGATTACCTGCTTTAATTTTAGTTCATTTATTACGTCACGCAATCTGTCTAATTGGTCATTGCTGAAGCCGTCTGTCGGCTCGTCAAGGATGATTATGTCCTTTGTCTTTATGTTCTCGGATATAGCATTAATCACCTTGTTTAAAGCGAGCCGGTAAGCAAGAGCCACACTCGTCTTCTCGCCGCCCGATAGATTGCCGTAGTCCGTGTCAAAACCGTTCTGCACAATTATCGGCGAGAAGCTGTCGTCGATGCGCACAGACAGCGAATCGGCCATCAGCAGCTCGAACCATTGTTGGAAGAACGAGTTGAATTCGTACTGCAATGCAAGCATGACGTGCCGCTCCATGACCTCTGTGACGCCAATGAAATTGGCATCAAGCCATCCGATTATCTCATTGAGCCCCTCTATGCGTCTTTTCTCGCTTTGCTTCTTTTCTATCTCATCTGCAAGCTTGTCTATATAATTCATTACGTCCTCTCTCTGCTGCTCAAGCCGTGATTTTATCTTTGCAGTGTTGAGCTTTTCATCCATAAGCTGGTTAAAGCGCTGTTCTGCAGATTCGTAAAGCCCTTTTACGTCCTCGAACCTTTCCAGTGACGGTTTTATTTTTTCTGTTTCGCGAAGCAGTCGTTTTACGTCGTTCTCGAAAATTATTTTCTCCTCTTCGCATCGGGCTTTTCTTAGAGCCAGCTCGTTTTTGTGCTTTTCTATCGTGTTTCTGTTCTCAATCTTGTGTGCGTATTCTTTCCACTTGTCTGACATGGCTCGGTAATCTTCTATTCTTATTCTGAGCTCGGTAATCTTTTTTTCAACATCGCTGAGCTGCCTTGCTTTGCTGTCAATATTAACAGAAAATCTTTGCGTGTCATGAACCTCTTGGCCGCAGAACGAGCAAACCTTTTTCTCAAGGACATCGCCAAGTCTTTTTACCTCGTCTGAGATCAGGGCCTTCTGCCTGATAAGGGCGTCCCTGTCTTGCTCTAGCGCTCTTAGGTCGCTTGCCAGAAGCTGGCTGTCTATGGGCGGTCTTTCTATGTGAACAGACAATGACCCTTCCATATCATTTATGCGGGCTCTGTAATCGCTAATATCATTTTCAATTGAAGCAAGCCGTGATTTCTTTGACTTGAGTTCAGCATCTTTCAGGGAGAATTCGTGCTTCAGCTGTATGAGCATGTCTATCTCGCGCTTTGTTCTTTCCATGTCATTCCTGGACTTTTCAATATTCTGCTCTATGTCTGCAAGCAGCGAGGCGTAGTGTTTTGTGTCAAAGATTATCTTTGATACCTCGTCCTCTTTCGTTTTCTTTTCATTTATGCGCTCGTCAATATCGCGGACATAGCTCTCAAGTTCGCGCTTCATTGCGCGTAGCTCAGAAATAAACTGGCTCGTATTGTCGCGGATCCTGCCGTATTTGTCAATGTCGAATATCTTTCTCAGTATATTGAGCCGGTCTTCTGCATAAATCAGTATATGCTTCATCTCTTCCTGCGGCGTGTACACAGTGTAGCGGAACACAGAATTTCCTTTCCGCAGCTCAGGATAGCAGAGTATCTCAAGTATTCTTGCCGTGAGTTCGGTTGGCATGTACTCGAATTCAATGCCGTCTACAACAAGAAAGCCAGATGTTTGTCCGATAGACTTCTTCCTGTCAAGGTTGCGCTGCACAGTAAATCTGCGGCCGTCTATCTCTAATTCCAATCTTACATAGCCAGACTTTTTGCCATGCCTTAGAATGTCGCTGCCAGAAATCTCGCCGCGACGTGTGCCGAATAAAGCAAAGTCTATTGACATGAGAACTGTGCTTTTCCCAGACCCGACATCTCCGGAAAGCAGTATCGTGCCGAGAGGGAAATCTATCTTTGCATCTGTATAAGAACGGATGTTATGCAGCGTCAATGATTTTAGTATCATACAGTTAGCCCCAATGTCTTCAGCGCATTGTTCTTCAGCCGCTCGGCAAAGACATAGTTCGTCTCGCCTTCCTGCTTCTCGTCATCAAGGGCCTTCATCAGCGCAAGTATCAGAAGCTCCACATTATGGCTGCCGAGCTTCATCTTTCCCACATGCTCCTGAATGATGCGCCTCTCGATTTCCTCAATGTTTTCGTGCCGGCCAACAGCAACGCTCTCAAATTCCTTTACAGAAAGCTTCAGCGTGTTGCGCTTTACGCTCAGCGCGCCATGCTCTACTGCTGCATTGTAAATGCGCTTAAAGTCTATATCCGACGGCTTCCCGTTCATCACGCCCTCGACACGGATGACAAGAATCTTTTCGCTCAAGTCATGGGGCATACCTGCTAGTATATTTCTTTCTATTTCGTCAGGACCCTTGCCGTCTGCATTTACGTTCAGAACGCTTACTTCATGCAGTGAAACTTTTCTGAATTCGTGTTTCAGCTTGCCATCATAATCGATAATATAAAATCCCGACTCATAACGCTCCATCTCCTTGAAGTCAGTAGGATACAGGCAACCCGGAAATGCAATAATGCCCATATCTTCTTTCATAAAAGCTGTCTGGTGTATATGCCCGGCCGCATAATAGTCAAAGCCCTTGGGCAAAGAAGATAAAGGTACAGCTGTCATGTCCTTCAAATGCGGCGGCTTATATTCTTCAATTCCTGAATGAAACATAAAGATTTTGAAACCGTCTTCCTGTTCAATGCTCCGATCGAGATGCATGAAATAATTTTTTTCCAGCGCGCCCATGCGACCCATCATGCCCGTGATTTTCGTTCCTGTTTTTTTATCGACGGTGAATTGCAGTTTCAGTTTTCCGTCGACTTCTTCGGCCTTAGCGACATTGACAAGAAGTCCGGCAGATTCGAGTATATTGATGTATGTTCTTCCGGTTGGTGAGAAATCGTGAGAGCCGGGTATTGCATATATTGCTATTCCTTCGCTATGTGCCTTGCGGAGTGTTGAGACTGCGCGATTAAAAACATCAAACGATGGCAGCGATGTATCAAACAAATCGCCAGAGATAAGAATGAAATCGAGATTTTCATAAATGCATATGTCAATCGCTCTGTCAAATGCCGCGCACGCCATCTCTTTCAGATCAGGATGCCCAGACCAGGATCCGAGATGCACATCAGACATATGCGCGAATCGCATAAGCTATCAGCGCTTCGCAATTATTTATTGTTTAGAGGCATTGATTTTAGGTAGTATGATATTCTATGCGACCTTTGAAAGGGCAGAGCTTAGGTTCGATGCCTATATGCCGTCAGAAAAAGAGCTGCATAAGTGGATCATAAAGATTTACAAGGACAGGGCATATGTGGGCAGACTTACCCCTGAAATGAAATTCAGACAAGTTTCCACGCCAAATGTATACGACCTGGCAGAGATGTACAGGGCCATAATAGAATATTCAAGGCAAGACTGACATTACTTCAGCTTCGCGAAAGCCATCTCATGGCGCTGCATGTCATAGCTTACGCCAATGAAACCGCTGGATAGAAGTTCTTTTGCATCTGCGACCACTTTACTGGCGTCGCCGTACACGCCAAGCCTTCTCTGCATGTCATAATCGACTCTGAAAGGCATGCTGTCAGGAGGCCTCATGACCGCAAAGTGCGTCGTTGTGCTGTCATAGACCGGCGGGTCGACAACGCCTATGACAACAAATCTACCTTCTCTTATGTTCAGAGCATACGACATTTCATTTGGTGCAAGTTTCATGCTTCCGTCGGTCTTGGTGGCAAGGTCTATATAACCTGCAATTGGCCGCACTCTTGCATTAGGCGTATTGTCCAATGCATGTTGTAGCAGAAGTGTTCCGTATCCCCTCCTTCGGCGGGCCATAGAAATACCATGACCATAAATTATGTCTTCATCGCCTGCAAATCTTCTTGCGTCACTGAACACTCTTTCATGATTCTCGGCAATTTTAGCAAGCGGAGAGTCACCATTTGCTTTAACAAGGCGAAAATCCAATGCCTTTGTAAGAGATATAAGCTCCATAACACCTGTGGGAATTATATGACCATTCTCCTTCGCATATTGTAGCCATAGCCAACCTTCCCGAGCCATATATTCAATCTCGTCATATGTTGCAGGGGGATCGATGATTGTGCTGAACCCTTCATTGTCAATTGCGAGCGCATCCTCTACCTGCCTACCGTTGTCTGCATCAACAAGCTCGTAAAAAAGCTCCTTTCCAAGCGCTTCGGTTCTTTTTTGCATATCCACTTCCTGATATTGCATAATTCTTTAAAGATTAAAACCCAGCAAATCCCCGTCGCGTCGTGCTTCGTGTTGGCTCAAACAGCGGTATTTTAATAGGCACGGCGAATTTTGTGAAGTTGCTGGTAATGATTGCCTCGCCGATGTCGAGCGCCGCGATGTTGCGGTCATCCCTGCTCAAATCTTGTGAAGCGCTCTCGATTATTGCATTTCTCTCAGTCGCGAGTTCTGTCCCTAGAATAATCTTCGTGTTGATATTAGCCAGGATGTCCTTTGGTATCTGGCTTGGCAATTGCGTGATGGCTATGAGCCCAACATTGAATTTTCTGCCTTCCCGCGCTATAGTCGAAAAAACACTTTCGTTGTTCACGAGCACACGGGGCGCTTCTTCGATGACTATAGAGATTACAGGTTTTTTATGCAGTGATCCATCAGTCTTGTATCTCCGATAATTATTGAAAAGCTCGCGTGCAATCATGCTGCCGACAAGCAGTTCCAGGTCTCCCTGAAGCAAAGACGTGTCAACAATCACGCAACGGCCATTTTCCAGCTCGCTGCATATGCTCCTTATTGCAGCGGCGCCTGATGTGGTGGAGAAGACGCCTGATGCCAGCAATTCATCGCCTTGCTTTTTTATGCCGAGCAGTACGAGCTTTCTTCTGAGAACATTCACTGTTTCTTCTCTTACAGTTTCTATTAGATTTCCAAGAAATATATGTTCAATCCATCTCTCACTGTATCTTTCGTAATAAGAATACATTGCCTCTATTTGCGCTTCACTGAGTGTTATGACGCCATCGAAATGCCACGGTCGCAGATTTTCTATGTTTATCACCAGCGTTCTTGCGCCAGCAGGCGGATTTAATGAATAGTAAACTATTTTGTCTGACACGTCTTTCAAGCCCGGCGCATTGCGGCCATAGTATTCGTCATGCGGGTCGAGAATGAGCAAAGCGCAACTGTCTTGCTGAAGCAATGAGCTTGCCATGACTTTTACAAGGTTGCTTTTTCCACGGCCTGTTGTCGCTGGTATCAGTATGTGGTGCTTTAGCGCATCCCTGCTCAGGTGCACTGGCACCTCAAGCTTCTTTGATCCAGACCGCATGTCGCCAACGAAAAATCCGTCGCCCGAGAGTGCGGGTATGTCGCTTTTCTCTATCGACCTTATTGGAGAGAACAGGTCTGGCAATTTCTTTGTTGTTTTTACAATACCGTCCTCTATAGTGACAAGCGCCTTCAGCTTTGCAAGCATGTAGTTTGTAATGCTTTCGTCTATGAATCCCAGGTTCTCGTAGCCCTCCAGCTGCATGCCTGCGATAAGCTCCCTGCTCTGATCGCCTATCTGGCTGCCGTAAA
>CAZZNM010000013.1:0-11653 GCA_964655805.1 uncultured archaeon | reverse complement strand
CTGTGAAGATTGCTCTTGTCGACACAGTCAGAATCAGCAATGCCAAGCGTGCCGACGCCGGATGAAACCAGGTATATTGCCGCAGCAGAGCCTAGTCCGCCCATGCCGGCGATGAATACTTTAGCGCTTTTCAAAAGTTCCTGGCCTTCATAGCCGATTTCTGGCATGAGCATCTGGCGCTGGTAGCGCTGCAGATCTTCCGCTGTTAGCATAGAGATAGAATGGTGCAAAATTTATTAAAATTGAATGAGAAAATAAAAAGGAAGGGAAAAATCAGATAATCTTCAGAGGGGTTGAAGTGCTGCATAATGGGCATCTGATTGCCCGGTAGCTCCACTCAAATTCGCAGCCACCGCATTTCCAGACTTCGATCTTTATTTTTTTATATTTAGCTTTACGCCTTGCCATGCAAAACCAACACATCCGCACCACAGAACCTAGATATAGATATAGTACGCGGTTGGATATAAAGCATGTGTTGAGAAAGAATTCACTACCATGAAGTAATTTATAGAGCGTGAAAATCGATTTTAAATACGATTTTGACAAATTCATACTTGGGAGATGTAAATGGCAAAAAAGAAACCATTCGGAGGATATGCTATAAACTTCAAGGGTAGAAAAGAAACTGTTGAGCAAGTTTTCGGTTCAAAGCCGTTGGCCCCAAGCGAGATGACAAAGAAGATCTGGGCCTTTGTAAAGAGTCGAAAGCTCGGCAAAAAATAAGTTTTCAGATTTCTTTATTTTTATTTTAATTTATAGTCATGCAAAGAACTAATCAGTATAATTATGGTTTTCTCTACTTGTCAAAACTTTAAATGTATTCTTTAGCACCTAATCTCATGGAGAACATTCAGTTCGATGTAGACGGCAAGTCATTTGAATGCATAGAATGCCAGGGCATCGTGCATGCAGAAGTGGCGCAGAAAAAGCCGCGGCCTATTACATGCGCCGAATGCGGTACTGTCTACAATGTCGCCAAGAATGAGAAGGGCGGGCTCTCAGTAACGGTCATTACGCGGAGCGAGCCCGATGTCATAAGCCAGGGAGAAGAAGAGCTTGAAGAAGAATATCTGGATGAGCAGGAAGAAGAGGAAGAATATTAGATAAACTTGTTTTTAAAATTTTAGTAAAATCAAATAAAATAGCAGCGAAAAGAAATATCTAAAGATCTCCGACTCTGACCGTCTTTCTATCGTTGCTCTTTGCGCGCGCGACTGCCTTTGAAATTACCTCTTCAATCTTCTTGTCCAGTGCATCGCAGAAGTCGCCGGCGCACTGCATCTCTTGCTTCTTTATCGCATCCTTGACCTGTGAAGCCACTACCAATGACATGTTATCGCCTCCTATTTGCTTATTTACCTTCTTTTTTACTTGCATCTGGCTGGTATTTAAAAGTTTTCAATCAGTCTGAACCGTTATCTTCAGCAGTCTGTAAATCAAATGCCTGTGTTTCCTTGTTGTAATAAGCAAGAATCGGTTCCTCGCCCGTCTGATCGCGGATATATCGGATAACTTCTTTTTTGCTTCCCAGTTCATCTACCAGCCCTAGTTCCTTTGCCGCTACCCCAGGCCATGAAAGGCCGTTTGCCAGTGCTTCAACCGCTTTTGGGTCCATGCCGCGGTTGGTAGCGACATCCTCGACAAAAATCTTGTGAAGAAGATCTGTCTGTTCCTGTATTATCTTTCGCTCATCATCTGTCAACAGGCGGTTATCTGTTAATATGTCTTTATACTTGCCAGACTTGATCGTTTCATAAGTCACATTGTATATCTCGTATTGCGTAATAATGCCTATGGATCCAACGTCCGATCTTTCGTTTGCAATTATCCAATCCGAAGCTGAGGCAATTTTATAAGCTGCAGATGTTCCGGATTCTCTGATCCAAGCAACGGTTGTCTTGTTTGTCGCCTTTATGGCGCGCACTATTTCGTCCGAAGCTACACTGCTGCCTCCCCAGCTGTTTATATCAAGGATAATTGATTTGATTGAAGGGTCTTCGCTGGCTTTCTCGATCATGGGAACTGTTTGATCAGATATTGTCGATGGTGGAAATAAGGAATCTTCCGCGTTTACAACTATCTCTCCCCTGATCGGAATTATGGCAGATGTTCCTCTAAACGACTCAGACTCTTCGTCTGTTATAGGCGTCTGGAAATCTACGTCATGAATTAGAATGACTGTCAGCGTAATCAGCTGCAAAGCGAGAACAATGTAATAAAATTTCTTGGTACTCATTAGAAAATACTTTTTGTTATATATTTAAAGATCATATCGATTACCATGTATTATGATGAAAGGCCAGTTCTTCCCTTACAAGGATGAGAATGTTTCAAAGTCAACGCCATACGTGACGTATGCACTAATCGCAGTGAATGTGATTGTTTTTATCATAAGTCTGGCCGATTTTGAAAGCATCATAAATGTATATGGCTTCAAGCCATCGGAATTTGCCCTGATAACATTGATGACATCCATGTTCCTTCATGGCGGTGTTGGCCATATATTCGGAAACATGTGGTACCTCTTCATGTTCGGCGACAATGTGGAAGATCGCTTGGGCAAGGTAAAGTATGTTGCATTTTACATGTTAGCAGGATTAGCAGCTACACTAACTCATTACATAACAAACATCGGCTCCAGCGTGCCTGCGATAGGCGCGAGCGGTGCCATCAGCGGAGTGCTAGGCGCTTATATCGTATTCTTCCCGCACGTGCGCGTGCATGTTGCTTCGTACTTCACTGGCGGCACGATACCTGCATATGTTATGCTCGGCTTATGGTTCGTCATGCAGTTCTTCGGCGTCTTCGCTGGCGCAGGCGGCATTGCATTCTTTGCCCATATCGGCGGCTTTGTCTTCGGCGCAGCTGGTGCGTGGATTTACATGCAGCTGGCGCGAGAGAAGAAATAGTTTACGTCCACTTATGATAGACTTCTATGCTTTTGCCGTTCGGCGCATTGGGCATGCACAGCGGCAGCGCCTTCTTTGCTATGTCTTCGGGCTTTAACGATGGCCGCTCATTGAACGAACTTGTGTACATTTGTGTGTCAACGCCGCCCGGACAGACAGCATTTACGCGAATGTCACGGGGCAGCTCCTCTGCCAATGCTTCAGTGAAGCCGATGACACCGAACTTTGTTGCACAATAGACAGCAAGCTTAGCGATGCCGACTTTGCCGGCGCCTGATGAAATGTTGACGATTCTGCCGTATTTCTGCTTCTGCATATACGGAAGAACCTTTTTAGTGCATAGAATAAGACCTTTCAGATTTATGTTCAGTGTCAAATTTATCTCATCCATATCCATTTTTGAAAAATCCTTGTATACGGCCACGCCTGCGTTGTTGACAAGAATGTCGATGCGGCCGAACTTCTTTATTGTTGCATTGATTAATTTCTCTACATCGTTCTCTTTGCTGATATCTGCTACTATAGGAAGAGCAGTAACTCCTAATCTTTCTATTTCTTTTGCAGTTGCATCGACTTCTTTCTTTGTTCTTGAATTGACAACAACATTACACCCTTCTTTCGCTAGAGCAACAGCAATAGCTTTGCCTATGCCGCGCGCAGAGCCGGTGATTATTGCTGAGTGACCTGAGAGCTTCATGGTGATAAGATAAATGGAAATTTTATATTCTTGCAAGGGCAAGCATAGTTATGAAATTCTGCCCTGAATGCCTTCAGGAAGCGCTGAAGCTCATCGAGGAGCGCGTCTTTGAGTGCAAGTTCTGCAATGCGCAAATCGTGCACGAAGGCAACGGGTTTGTTGTTGAGAAGGTTTGAAATTATCTGGTCCTGAATCTACCAGTTATGTTGTATTTGGATTTTATTTCTTGTGGGAGCCTATCTCTCCATGGCACGCGGCGCGATAGCTCGCGGAAGAATTCTTCTGTTTTCTCTTCAGGCACGTACATCCTCCTGCAACCCCAAGGTATAACATTGTAACCAGGATTGGTAATCTGGCGACTAAATGGTTCTACATAGTACGCAAGCTGACGCCTGATTATTTCATTTATCTGATACCTGTAAAAATCTGCCTCTTGAGAAAAGGGGTCGGAAACCGGAACAAGCGGTGACACTATTTGTGAGACAGGAATTCCATATTTTTCTTTTTATGCCAACGATATCGCATGGTATATGTATTTTGTGAAATTATTTAAGCAAAATCTATCAGACTTTTTTGTGTTACTACGTTCTTCAGCAGATGACCCTGACTTATCCATTCATTTAGAGGAATTTTGAGTCTCGTTGCAGCATAAGCAAGTGCCTGCTGCATTGTCTCGAATTTCTGCGACGACTTTGACATCGCTTCGCGCATGTGTTCACGAACCTGCCAGACACCGAGAGGGATGTATCCAGGATAAGCTTCACGAAGAACGATGGCAGCAGCTTGCCGTTTTTCTTTTTCGAGCTGCTCGGCTATTGCCAGCCGCGCCGAATAATAACAGCCACCTATGGCTGCATACTCCTTCTTGCCGTCAAAATCTTCCCAGTCACTGTAAAGCTCTAGCCGATCGCCGATGATCTGCGGAAAGAATGCTTCCATGGTCTCGTATCTCCAGAAGAACGGCATTAATATGACAACGAACTTGTTATTAATCGCCTCATGCTCGTAGACTCTGAATTCATTAATCAGCGGATAGTATCGTACTTCATCCAGCAAATATTTTCCCAGAGTATCATCAACAGCTGTTATGCTCCAACGGGTGGGAACTAATTTCCTATTCTTATTTAGTCCGAAAGCGCCTGTGCTGAATGCTTTCTGTATCGACGAAACGAAGAGATCTCTATTATAAAGATTAATTATGGCATCTCTTGCCAGCAGATCGGTGTCGTAATAGGCCTTTTCCATATCCTGATCATATCGACTAACATCTGCTTCCATATGCTTCATCTGCGCGCTGGGGCCAAAGGGCTGCATGTCCTCGTGGAAGAAAACACCGCGCGGCTTTTTCTTGAATTCGACATTGAGCGAGATGGGGTTTTTTGACAGTGCTATTTCGCGGACTTTTTCTGCTTTATCCACTTCGTTGACACGCACTGCCTGCTTACCGCGAATCAATTGTAAACGGAAATCAATGATATCAGTTGCCTGCTTGTTGTGCCACATCTCTGGAAGGTCCATAATACTCGTGTCGCCATGAATAGCGGGGACTAATGGACCAATGTAGACGCGCGGGTATCCCTTGCGACCAATAAAGACAGAAGGTGGTGAAGATCCAGATAATTTATCAGAGTCAACAGTATAGCGGAAATTGTATTTCGAATAGATGCGGTTCAGATATGACAATTTTCCCTTTATCATGATAGAAATAGCATTGTGAAAATAAATAAGGTTTCGTGGGCGGCGAAATATATTTTGATGTTGTGGTTTGGGGAAGTCATGACTACCGAAGAAAGTATGCTTTTAGCTAAATGACTCTAGGTTATTTTAAATACTATTAGACTAATATCTAGTGCATGCCAACAGTTACAATAGAAAAGTCTGAGTATGACCGCCTAAAAAGGCTTGAGAAGGTGGATACAGAGCTTCTGGTCAAGATAGTAAAGGGGCTCGAAGATGTGAAAGCCGGTAGAATAAAGAAGTTCGACTAGTTATTTTTGAATTTGTCGCGTATATCTTCTCTATACCTTTCAAATGCTATTTTTATTGCATCGATTGTAGCCTGCTGTGTCTTCTTGTCGCTTATTGCAACCATTAACACTACAACAATGTCCTCGTATATCAGGTAGTAAATTCTTTTCCTGCCAATTTTCTTTTCTCTGAAAAACCTGTATCCGAGAGGTTTTCCAACAAAAGGATTCGTTTTTAACTGTTCTCTTATTTTATCTATCTGATCTTTCTCGCTCTTTGAAAGTTTGTCATAATCAGACATGAATTCTTCGGTTGCATATATTTGATAGATCTTTACCATTATAGATATCTAGCGGCCCTCGGATTAAAGCATTTATCACGATAGGAAAATCACTTTGCAGTTTTAAGCAACTCCTTGAAATATTCTATGAATTCCGTATCCTTCTTTTTCTGGGCTTGTCTTAGCCAGCGCCTCAAGTCAGACTTGTCTACAAGATTCATATTCAGCAGCAGCTTTATCTGCTCTTTGTTAGTAAGCTTTCTTCCAAGCTTCTTTTCTTCGGATATGATAGCTTTGCAATCCATGCAATAAGAGCCGAATCCTGTTACAGAGAAGTGTGTTTTTTCGCAGTGTGGGCACTTCTTTCTATGCAAGTCTGCAATGACTCTATATTTGCCTCTTTCCTGCGGCCCGGTATCCATGACAAATCTGTCTATATCTTTGCCAAAAGGTTCGTCCATGGGGTCTTTAATTTTCTTTACCATTCGCTCACCGTTTATAGTGGATAGATTTGAATCCGTATAAAGTAATGACTGATTATTTCACTCAACAAAGAAATAGCGCGCGGCTTCGCTGATGTCGCGGACTTCGACTATGTTCATATCCAGTTCCTTCGCGATGTTTGTTCTTGTCTCCTTGTACTTCACTTCGCAATAGTTTGTGCTGTTGATTTCATTGCATTCTGTTTCGCTCTTCCTTGTCGTGTCATAGCTCTGGTTTATTGCGACTAAGAAGGTGGTTACGCCATTTTCTTTTGCTATTCTTGCCTTTTCCTTTACGCCGCCCGCGTTGCCAATCGTCCCGTCATCGTCTACGGTGCCGGTCATTGCAACGCTTCGATTTATCGTCTTATTTTCTAAGGCCGCTATCACTGATACAGCCATCACGCCTCCTGCTGATGGCCCTTCTATGACGTTTGCATCGACGATTATTGTGTAAATTATGTCCCATTTCTGCAGATCGATATTTGTGAAATTGCTGGCAGCATGCACAGCTGTCCTGCCTGATAATTGCGTATCGTACTGCGCGAGCACGTTGTTGATGTTGACGAGCACAAGACCTGTGCCTGGCTTGGCTGTAGTCACTAGCTTGCCAAGCACGCCGTTGCCCTTGCTATCTACTGCAACTATGGGCATCTCAACGCTTATGCCTGACACATTGCCGTCGCTTGGCAGGTATATTATTTCAGGCCTTGTGACCACTTTCTCCCTGTAGAGCGGCGAAAGATGCGTGCCAAGAACAAAGCCGATGAATAGTGCTGTAAATAAGTAGAATGAAAAATCCCATCTGCTGAGCTTTACTAACTTCTTAATTTTTTCTTTCTTTTTTATTTTTTTATTATATCTTTTCATATTTTATCTTTCATAATCAAAGCAAACATTAGCAAGTCTTAACGCCCTGCTGCATAAGCAATGTCTCGTTGAAGTGCACAGGGGTATCATATCTGACTGCAATGGCTATCGCGTCGCTTGGCCGCGCATCTATGCTGAGAACCTTGTTGCCTTGCTGTATAACGAGATCGCCGTAGTATATTCCGTCCTGGAAGAAATTCACGCGTGCTGCGAGAATCTTTATGCCGTAATTGTCAAAGATGTCTTTCATTATATCATGTGTTAATGGCCGGGTTTCTATCTGCTTCTGCAAGCCGTTGGCTATAGACAATGCCTGCACGTCGCTTATTGTAACACGCAAAGAATAGCAAGGGCTGGCCATTATAAGGTCGCTGTTCTGCACGCTAATCTGCACAGGCACGTAGCCCTCTTTGCTCACGGCATATTGCGATGCAGTGCCTATGACGCTTGGTATCGCGAAGTAGCCGCCTATGTTAATGCCCATGAATAGTGCTAGAAGGAGCAACAGCAAAACATAATGCATTCTCATTGTTCTCTTTTTCTTTGGCATAGCCATTTCTTATCTGCCATGTTTAAGAACTTTTATCAGATGTCTAGAAATTTTATATACTACACAAAACAATTAATTTTATAATTATGGGGCAATTACATGCTTAAGTTATTTGTTTTTCTATTGTTGCTCGTTATTGTATCGATACCGCTGACATTCGCCCAAACACAGAGTGCTACCTTGTCTGGAAACGCCATAACAACCAGCTACACTTCTTATTCGGTCAACTTTGGCTCTGCTTACAGCTCTATTGAGCAAATATGTTGGGATTCTACTTTCAGCGGCGACCTTCTTGATGCTGGTGAATCAATCCAGCGCTCGATTGTCCCAATGCCGATTAATTATTGGTACGGGTTTATAAATCTTGGAAGCACGCCGCTATCTACACTTACTTCATGTATTACTCCAGCTCACACAGGTTATAGCGAGTTTTTGGATGGAAGTGTTACAGGCAGTATATGGATGACAAACGGGACTGTAACTATACAGAGTTTGAATATCCGGCTTGTAAACGCCGTCAGTACAGCGACGACTACAACGAGTACCACTACAACGACGACAACCACCACTAGCACGACAACTGTGACAACAACTACAACGATACAAACAACCACAACGACTGCTCCTGCAGCAACGACTACTACAATTGGCACTACGACAACTACTGCTGCTGGCACATGTGCTCAGGGAGCGATTCCATCTTCTGGTTGTACATGTGGCCGTGGTGGCATAACTGGGCCTATCATAGAAACCTCAGGATATTGTTGCTGGGGTTCTTACTCACCAACAGCTTGTGCAACAACAATACAGCCGTGCACAGATTCTGATGGCGGACAGAATTATGGTGTGAAAGGGACTGGTTCTGGAAACTACAAAGGTTCTGTTACAAGGGCATACACCAATTATGAGGATTACTGTGCAACTTCAACGCAACTGAATGAAGCTTATTGTGGCTCGGATGGTTATCTTAGCACTATTGGTTATCAATGCTCAGCTGGGTGCAGCAACGGTGCCTGTCTTTCTGCTACTACAACTACAACCACTACGACAACACCTGCCGGTAGCGGAACATGTGTAAATGGACCAATACCAGGAAACGGTGCCTGTGTTTGTAATGGTGTGAGTTACAATACAGGCTATTGCTGTAATAATGTTTATAGTAGCTCAACTCCATGCAGTACAAACGCACCTCAATGTTCAGAAGGAGTAGTCCCAAGCTCTGGCTGTCTTTGTGCCGGTTATGCTTACACATCCGGCAACTGCTGCTTCAGCAAGATGGCAAATGCGCTTGTATGGGCAGGCAATACGCCGTGCACGCAGACATGCCCGTCAATGGGCGGCGTTTGCTGTTATGGCGCTGCCAGCGACTGCGTCGGTACATGGAATGGACAATGGGCAGTCGATTGCCAAGGCTATGTGTGCTGCATAGGGACCTGCAAGACTGCAACGACAACTACAACAATTGCAACGACAACGACCAGTCAGTCATCTGGTGGGGGTGGCGGAGGAGGTACAACACCAACCGGCTATTGTACTGATACTGATGGGGGCATTAATGTTGTTGTAAAAGGAACTGCCACGGATTATAACGGAAGTTACACAGAATACTGTGATGGAAATTCTGTTGTTGAATATTTCTGTGACGGAAATATTGCGAGAAAAGGTTCTGCTGCGGGATATCCTTGCGCTTACTACGATAGTTTAGCGTGCATTGACGGGAGGTGCGTCACTAGTTCAGAGGCACATTATTGCACTGGCGGCCATGACGAGGATAATGACGGACTGATAGACTGTAACGATCCTGACTGCTCGTCAGAATATTATTGTGTTCGTGCTGTATGCGGTAATGGTGTATGTGAAGCAAACGAATATCCTGGTAATTGTTTTGTTGATTGCGGCCGATACTGCCCTCAGTTACCTGAGCCAGCCTGTGCAGGAGGCTATATAATCAAGGGTGACGTTGATTCACAGGGCTGTCCTGGCTCTCCTGTATGCTGCGGCGATGGAATCTGCAACAGGCTAGAAAGCAGCAGAAGCTGCTCACAGGACTGCGGCTTTGAAAAGCCATTCTGCGGCGATGGAAAATGCAACATAGGTGAGGACTCGTTCAACTGCCCTAGCGATTGTCGCGGCGAATGTCCTGTATCGGTTCGTTGTCCTGATGGTTCTGAAAGACCATGCATAAAAAAGGATTTTGGATGCATCTGTGACACATGCCCTATATCAGAAGATATTTTACCACCGAACTGCAGGCAGGAAATAAATACAAGAACAGGAGCTGTGAATGTTATATGCGAAGGCGGGAAGATCTGTCCTGTATTTCCGCAGCTTGATATCTTGAGGAATCAGTGCTCAAGCAGTGGCGGAAAGTTCGTGCTTGCAAAAGACCATGGTTGTGAATACCCTGACTGCCAGTTTGTTGAAGGCCCTTCAGGTCCGTTCAGGGGATTTGACAAATGTCATACTCAAGATGAGATAGAGGCAATAAAAAACAAGTGCGTAAAACTTGGTCTGCCTGCACAGATAGATGTGCACGATAAGTGCAAGGTTGCAACATGCAGCCGGCCTAGTGAGCAGCTGTGCAACAGGATGACATCTAACGAGCGACAGGGAATCGAAGACACGTGCAGAGAGCAAGGGCTGAGACCTGTAAAGGTGTTTGATGAAAGCGGCTGCACCCGGCTTGAATGCAGGGAAGCATTTGAATGCCCTAAGGAGCTTCCAGAAGAGGCATACAAGAAATGCCAAGGCATTGGCGGAGAGATGATAGTCAAGAAGAATGAGAACGGATGCGTGCGCTTTGCAGATTGTTTGCGTCCAGGCGATGACCGCGATGCGCGCGTTGACCCGATCGAGCGCGTGCCTGACTCTGCTGAGCTGCTCGAGATTGCATTCAAGCTTGAGGAGCTAAGGATAAAGCTTGATACACTTGCTGAACAATCTGACCAAGTAGCCAATTATTATCAGTCAATAAACTCACCTGATGCAGAAAGATGGAAGCGCGTTGCAGACATGTTTGAGTCAGCTGTAAGCGAGGTCGACAAGATTAAGAATGATTTGAGGGACAAATTGGATACAGCAACTGTTGATGACCTGCTCGAGGTGAGGCGCTCTGTGCGCTACATAAGCGATGTGCTATTGAAAGACATAGCGTATGTCATGCTCAGCACAAGCGAAGATGTAGCAAAAATAAACGAGAAGAAGGATTGTGATAAAGATGAAGGCTGCTTTGAGCGCGCGTTCCGCAGATGCCAGCCTGTGATATTCTATCCAGAAGGCACTGCAGGACCAAGGGTCGAGCTGACCGGCTTAGAAGGCGATACATGCATACTTGTGGCATCGATGCAAGAGCCTGCAGTCGACATGACATGCAAGATTCCTAATTATGCAAAGGGCGTGAGGAACCCTGAGACAGACATACTGCCTTATTGCCAAGGCTCGATGTTGGAAGCATTGAAACAGCGCGTTCCTGCTAAAGCCCCGACAGTTGAGGTGATCGAATGATCAACACGAGAATGTTAATTGCATTATTGCTCATAAGCGTTGTGCTTCTGAGCGGATGCGCTGCGCAGCCTGAGACAACGATAAAAAGCCCGGAAGAGGCACGCCAGGTAATCGAGAACGTGACCGACAACATCGGCGGCATCCAGGACACGCTGTCTGAGATTGATGAGACGTTTGGATGATTGTGATTAGCTTTACATAACTTGTAAATGTGATGCTGGTAACTTATATATAGGGTATTTTACCAATAAATTCTAAAGAAATCACGGGGCAATTACATGGACAAGCCAAGGTTATTTATATTTCTGACTCTGGTATTCGCATTGCTATCTATCTCACCAGCGTTTGCACAGGACGCGACTACAACAACCACCCCTCCGACTACAACGA
>CAZZNM010000012.1:1965-11748 GCA_964655805.1 uncultured archaeon | reverse complement strand
ACTTTCTTTTTCCTGACAAAGCGCGGCTGTTCCTTGTTCCATACAGTAACAAGTGCATGACCGTTCTTCTTCATGACACGTTTCATTTCTTTCAGGCATTTCCTTCTGTTCCGTGATTCGACTATGTGCAACACTGATGACAAGATAACATCATTAAACCAAGAATCCCTCAGCGGTAACGCTGATAGATCTGCCCTGATCAAATGAGCTTTTGCTTTTTTTTTCTTTGCATTCTGTTTCGCGAGCAGCAGCATTTCCTTAGAGAAGTCAATACCTATATATTTCTTGCCAGAGACGAAATGCCGACCAGAACCGCAGCCAAGATCTAGCAGCACTCTCCTGTCTTTCATGAAATTAAGCACGGGCTTCTCAGGTATCTGGCGATGTCGGTTCCATGATTTGGCAATGCCCTCCCACACCCCTTGCTGCATTTTAAATAATTGACCATGTTACTTTAAAATTGCTCCTAGGTAACCGCTCCAGCAATTGCGGCGAATGTAGTCTAGCCCGGCAAAGTTTCCGGATAGGATTCTGCCCTCTCAAGGCAGGGACCCGGGTTCAAATCCCGGCGGGAGCATCACTAGCATCCGTACTTTACAGCCCAGCGCTCCTTACCGAATTCGCTAGTGTTGCAGAATTCATAATAAATATTTGCATAGCCTTCTGATATAATCTCCTCGTTGAGTCTTTCTTTATTGCACCATACAATCGCTAGCATTCTATCACCGCTGTATAATTGTCGGTCATCCTGATCGATCAAGACCCTAGAACCTATCGGGCAGAAGTTAGATACGAATGCAGTAGCCTTTTCGCCATCAACCGTATCTTTTTCCGGCGCATCTACAAGTGCTAACCTTATCCGCTCTTCCCCAAGCTCGTCTTCAACGTCTATCGTGTCGCCGTCTACTATTCTTGTAACTACGGCTTCGAAGCATTCAGCAGAGCCTTTGCATGCCATTTCTTTCACCAAATTGGTATCTTGGGCAGTTGGCTGAGCACAAGCACTAATCAAAACAAGCAATACAAATATCGTATTTTTCATTTTACCGCTTTGTAATAAATGCTTAAAAAGACTGGCTTAAGATGACACATATGTCCATCTACCGTGCAATGCGCAGACTGCTCTTCCCAATGCGGCTTGCTCGGAAGTTATTAAAGCATAAAAGGCGTGTTAATCCTATGCGTCTAAAGGCAGGCGATGCAGCGCCGGATTTCGAGCTGCTGGGCACTGATGACAAGACTTACTCTCTGGAATCTTTCAAAAACAAGAAAATTCTGGTTGTTATGTTCTACTGCAATCACTGCCCGTATGCAAAGGGCTCTGAGCAGCGCATAATTGCCTTGCAGGGCGCGTACGACCAGAAAGGCGTGCAGATTATCGCTATCAATAGCAATGACGATGCCGAGTATCCAGAGGATAGTTATCCGACGATGATAGTGCGTGCCAAGGAAAGGAACTATAATTTCCCTTATCTTTGGGACGAGTCGCAAGAAATAGCTAGGGCCTACGGCGGCGAAGTGACGCCAGACTGCTTTGTGCTCGATGAAAATCGTGTCGTGCGCTACACAGGTCGCATCGATGACAACCCGAAAGATGCTGATGCAGTAACATCTCATGACCTTAAAATGGTGCTGGACGCCCTGCTTGCTGGCAAGGAGCCGCCATTTACCGAGCGCCGCGCCATAGGCTGCTCAATAAAGTGGAGATAATCTGATTTTTATACTTATCCTATAATTTGGAGCTATGTTCAAGAAATTGATACTATTGGGAGTAGTGGTCTTGATCGCAGTGGTTTATTTTCTAGCCATGAATATTGACACAAATAAAGAGCTTGGGCCCGGCGACTATGCAGAATACGAATTCAATGTGATGCCGGTTAACATAAGCGGTACTTACAGGTGGCAGGTGCTCTCAGTGGACAATTCCCGGGCAAGCGTGCTCGAGCAGACAAATACTGTACAGGGCCTGCAAAACTACACGAGTTACCTGGACCTGCGCACAGACGAAATAACCAGATATCGTACGACAGCGAATGGCACACTTAAAGAGGCACTGTGCTTTATTCTTACAGACGTGTCGCGCGCTGCAAGCTGCAGGTATTATGCGCCATTGAATGTTTCCGGCGAACAAATATTCAGTTTTAATAATGTCCAGAGAGCGGCGTGGAAAATAGAGGTGGACGACCCTGCTTACAGTAACTCGTACATTCTCTTCGATAAGAAGACAGGCATAATGCTATATTCGATAACCGATTTAGGCGGCGTTGCATCTGAGTACAGTCTTATTGGCACGAATATATTTTGATCAAGAATTGGCTTCTTAAGAAAATCATATCAAGAAATTATTATGAACAAATTCCAGATATTCATTGCGAGCTTTCTGCCAACTTTGATATTAATGGTTATCGACTACAAGCTTGCGGTAATTTATTTTCTGCTCTGGTTTGATAAGGTTTCAATGGGCATACTCTCTGTACCAAAGCTTATCGGTATTGAAATTACAACGATATCAACCTTGCTGTTGGGAATCTTATACGGCCCTTTGGGCGCTGCATTCATATTTTTTGCCGTGCCCATTCTTGATGGCGTAAGAAGTTTATTTGTAAAAATTGATAGCGAATGGCCGCCGTTCGTTCCAGGATTTGCCAATATTGTCGATTCAGTGCTTGTCATCGTTGCATTTGTGCTGGCTAGCCAAGACATCTTTGTGATAATGATTGCCATACTTCTCATAAAATACGCAGTTCATGAGACAAAGGACATGGTATACGGTAAGCCATTCGATTTCATGGTGATACCAAACTTTGTGTTCAACCTGGTTATTTTACTGATGTTCAAAGATCTTGTCCTTAGCTTTATAGTCACGCAATGAAAGAATCGATATATACTTTCATTGCTGACTATATGTGAAACAAGTTATAACATCTATCGATTATTTTCTTGTTTCACTATATCTAAGATGAACAACGTTCATCTGGATCCCATCTTCTCGCAACCATATAAGAAGATGAGATCTAGACTTTGAACAGCATCGTGACACCCAGTATTATGAGCACGCCTAGCGTAACAGCCACGAGCTGTAGAAATGAAACACTGAGTTTCCTCTCCTCGCGGAGCTCTGGCAGCAGGTCTGTGCCAGCGATGTAAATGAAATTCCCGGCTGCAAACGCAAGCAGGTATGGTAGATAGCTTTCGAAGCTTGTCAGGAAAAAGAAGCCTACCAGCGCGCCTATAACAGCAGTGAGCGCTGTCAGGAAGTTGAAGAACAGCGCCTTCATCTGGGAGAAGCCGCCGTAAACAAGGATGCTGAAGTCGCCGATCTCCTGCGGTATTTCATGCAAAACAATGGCAATTGTGGCAGCTATGCCAAGCGGCACGCTGTGCAGGAAGCTGGCAGCGATAACAATACCATCGATGAAATTATGCACGCCGTCGCCGATAAGATTCAGATGTGTGTATGCATGCACATCCTTTTCGCCTACGTGATGATGGTGCCAGTAAATGAATTTCTCGATTACAAAGAAGCTTAGTATTCCAAGTATCGGGAACAGATATATGTTTGGCTTTCCATAAGCCAGCGCTTCTGGCAACAGGTCCAGGAATGCCACGCCCATCAAAGTTCCAGTCGCAAAGCTCACAAGAAAGAATAATGTTTTTTTAAGGAACTTTTTTTTCAATGACAGCGTTATTACTCCGACGAGCGAAACCAGACTCACTAGAGTGACTGCAAGCAGAATATGTACGATTGTAGTCATAGCACCAATTAATTATCAGACTATCTGTATTTAAGCAGAACGCACCTGTCGTTAGCTGTTTTCCCGCAACATTCCTTGGCGTGGCGAACGATTAGCGCATGGTATTCTTTGTATAATTCTACGTCTTTTGGTAGATTGTTTTCG
This sequence comes from uncultured archaeon, assembly GCA_964655805.1. Taxonomy (GTDB): domain Archaea; phylum Aenigmatarchaeota; class Aenigmatarchaeia; order GW2011-AR5; family GW2011-AR5; genus CAZZNM01. Next base: position 7,849 of record CAZZNM010000012.1, on the reverse strand, counting down.
AATATTTTCCTGATATCCTCATAATTTTTATTTCCATCAAGAACGCCTATCCTTGAAAAGATGCGCCTGGTGTACGCGTCGACGACAAAATACGGCTTGCCGCATGCGTAGAGCATAATGCTATCAGCCGTCTCTGGGCCAATACCATTTATTGCCAGCAATTGCTCTCTGGTAACTTTATTTTTGAAATTCTTGAAACTGCCAAATGAAAGAACAAATCTTGATAAATTCCTTAATTTCACAGATTTCTGGTTAAAAAAGCCGGACGGACGAATTAATTTCTTTAGCGTTCTAAGATCAGATTCGGCTATATCTTCAACAGTCAATAATCTTGCATTGTAAATATTATCTAACGCAAGCTCGACGTTGCCCCAGGCAGTATTCTGCGTGAGTATCGCGCCTATGCACACTTCCCATTCGCGCGGCTTGAAGCTGCGCGAAGCCGGCCACCAGTCTTGATGACCGTGATGTTTCAATAGGTCTTTGTAGACTTTAATCAGCGTCATTTTCTTTCCCAAGTTCTTTTGATACACGGGCCCGGAGGGATTCGAACCCTCGACCTCTTGGTCCGAAGCACCGCCGTTAGTTATTAGCTAACTCAAGCGCTCTATCCAAGCTAAGCCACGGGCCCACTAGCTTTAGATTAGAATTAATGATTTAAAGAATTAATCGGCGAGCCGCCGCCGGAGAACTTCGCGCACAACCTCTTGGTCTGCGCGGCCCTGAGTGCGACGCATTACCTGGCCAACAAGGAAGTTGAATGACTCTTGTTTGCCGGATTTGTAGTCAGCGACCGCCTTTGGATTTGCTTCTATAACATCATTTATGATATTTTCTATGGCCTCTTCATCGCTGATGCGTGCGACATCGCGTTCTTTCAATAACGCATCCGGGTCTATTGGCTGCTCGATCATCTCGCGTAGAATAAGCTCAGCACTTTTTTCTGTAATCTGTTTTTTCTCTATTAATAGCAGAAGTTTTTCAATATGTTCTGGCTTTATCCTCGTATCCCTTAATCTTAAGCCACGATAATTCAATGTCTTTTTTATCTCGCCTGCGAACCAGCTGGCTGCAAGGGTTTTATTTACGGCAGATGCGACAAGTTCGAAGGCCTCAGCCAGATCCGGATCACTGGCAATGCTTTCGGCTAATTCTTCTTTGATGCCCATCTTCATGTAGCGCTTGACTTTCTGTTGGGCGAATTCTGGCAGATGCTTTTTCAGTTCTTTCACAGTCTTTGCTGCAACAGTGATTCTAGGTAAATCGCCTTCAAATATGTAGCCATAATCTTCTTCACCTTCTTTCGTTCTGAGCGAGCGCGTCACGCCTGCGTTTGCGTCCCAGCCACGCGTCTCGCGCTCCACTGTCGCGCCGCGGCGCACGACACCGCGCTGCCTGACGATCTCGTAGTTCAGTGCACGCTCGACTTCCTTGAAGCCTGAGACGTTCTTTACTTCAACGCGCTCGCTGCCGACGGATATATTGGCATCCACTCTCATTGATCCTTCAATATACGGGTTGAAGACATTAAGGTATTGCAGAATACTCGACAATTCTTGCAAAAATATGCGCGCGTCCTTCGGATCAGCGAAATCCGGCTCAGTAACTATCTCGCACAATGGCACACCAGAGCGATTATAATCGAGCAACGTGTATTCTGCCTGCGTTATGGTGCCTACGTGCACGATGCGTGCAGGGTCTTCTTCCATCTGTACGCGCCTTATGCGATATTTTTTCTTACCGACTTTCAGATGGCCGCTGCTCGCTATCGGTATCTCGTATTGTGTTATCTGGAAGTTCTTGCCCATATCTGGGTAGAAGTAGCTTTTACGCGAGAAAAATGTCTCGCGGGGAAATTTGCAGTTCAATGCAAGCCCGATCTTCAACGCTACGTTAACTGCTTCCTTGTTGAGACGAGGCTTGGTGCCTGGCATACCCAGACAATAATCGCATGTAAGCGTGTTCGGCTCATTGACAAAGCGGTTTGCGCAGCCGCAGAAAAGTTTGCTTTTCGTTAGCAGTTGCACGTGGATTTCGAGACCGATTTTCATAATTTCACCTTTTTGTACAGAATGATTTCGTCTGCATAAGACTTCCCGAACCTTCCAGTGCTGGGTATCCTACCAGCCACTCTAAAGCCGAGCTTCTTATGCAGATTCTCTGATGCTTTGTTTTTAGAATAATAGGAAGAATCTATGATACTAACTCCGTTCTTTTTTGCAAGATTTTCCAATAATGCAAAAACTCTTGTAGATAGACCAAGGCGCCGATATTTCTTGCCTACACTTATTCCAAAAGTTGCGACATGAGATTTTCTTCCAATATGCCGTCTCAGTTCTGCGATGCTAGCTATTGAGCCGTCAATCTCGGTTACGATCGCAACCATCCTGCCTTTCTTGCCCTTGCTTATAAGATCTTTCAGCCATTCCTTTTCCTGCTTCAACGTATACTTTTCATTTGCAAGTATCATCGCGTCCTCTTCTACAAGAGCATTAATGTGATCGAGCAAGTGCCTTACATCAGACATCTTAGGGTACCTAAATTCAACATGATATCTTTTCCGACCTCTTTCTATGTGAAACTTCTCCAGTACTTTACCTTCTTTGAATTTCATAATTTCTTCACCACAAGCACTTCGTCGTGTAGTTTACCTTTGACATTTCTTGTATACGGCATTCGACCAATCTCAGAAAAGCCGAATTTTTTGTAGAAATTCTTTACCTTGTCATTCTCAACATCGTAAGATGACTTGATTACGGTTATCCCGAATTCTGGCGCTATCGCGAACAGCACTTCCGCTGCCTTTGTGCCGATGCCATAGCCGCGATATTCGTCAAGCACGCCTATGACAAAATCGGCAACATGCTCGTCGACCTTGAAATCGCCGCGTATAAGCGCTGCTATCAAAATTATTTTTTTATTTACCTCGCCCACGACAAACAGCTCGCGGTGTTTCCTTATTTTCTGAAGCGTTTCTTGCATGAACTGGTTCTGGCCTTTCTCAGTCACCGTCCTGAAGAAGCGGACGTTCTCTTCCCTGCCCAGAATGGTATTGATGCACTTGCGCACGCGGGCAGCGTCTTTCATTGTCGGCAGCCGTATTATTAGCGAAAAATAATCATCTTTTGTGTTCACAACAACCTTGTCTATTACAAACCCTTCTTTTAATTTCAGATTCATCTCTTCACCAATAAATTTTCTAACGCAGATGCCGCTTCAATGATCTTTCCTTCTTGCAGGTGATCGGCCATCAAATGCAGTCCAACAGGAAGGGATCCGACGCTGCCACATGGCACGCTGATCATAGGTATCCCAGCTAGATTCGGTGGCACTGTCAGTACGTCCATCTGATAGTGCTGTACAGGTTTCAATTTTTCAATGTCCTTGAATCGAGGCGGCAGTATCGGCATTGTCGGCGCTGCAAGCACATCAAATTTCTTAAATGCCTTCTTGAAGTCATTGATTATCAGCGTGCGCACCTTCATTGCTTTTAGATAGTATGCGTCGCGGTAGCCGGACATGCGTGCAAACGTGCCGAGAATGATGCGGCGCTTTGCTTCCTCGCCCACATATTTCGTGCGTACATGCGAGAAGTATTCATTGAAGTTGCCCTCGAGCGGCGCATGTGCACCATAGCGCAGCCCGCAGTATTTTGCTAGGTTTGTCGACGCCTCGGAAGTGGCTATTATGTAATATGCAGAAAGCGCAAATCTTGTCGTAGGCAGCGATATTTTTTTTGTCTTTGCGCCCAGCTCTTCAAGCTTGTCTATTGCGCCTTCAACTTTCTTTTTCACTTTCGGGTCAATGTTCTTGAAATATTCTTTTGGAATGCCTATCTTCATACCTTTGATGCTCTTCTTTACGTGCTTTGTATAGTCAGTAGTGTGTTTTCTCATTATACTTGTCGAGTCTCTTGCATCGTGGCCGCTAATGATCGAGAGCATCAGCGCGACGTCCTCGACAGTATCACCGATGGGACCAATCTTATCCAATGAATTTGCGTAGTCAATCAAACCATATCTGGAAACCAGCCCATAGGTCGGTGTTAGACCGACAACGCCGCAGAAGCTTGCAGGACATGATATCGAGCCACCTGTGCTCTCGGCCAGCGCGATATGCGGCATGCGTATTGCTTTCGCGAGCCCTGCTGCGCCGCCGGATGAGCCGCCGCATGTGCGCTCTGGATCCAGCGGATTTTTCGGTACTTCATATCCGCTATTCACTGAAAATGTGCCGAAGCCGAACTCATCTTGATTTGTCTTGCCGATGATTTTTCCTCCAAGTGCCCTAACTTTTTTTATACAGGTTGCGTCAAAGAACGGCACGTAGCCGTCAAGTATGCGCGAGCCAGCAGAACTTTGGAGGCCTTTCACACAAATGTTATCTTTCACGCTCACAGGCAGCCCGTACAAACCTTCACCACTTTCTTTGTCTACCTCTGCAATAGTATGTATGAAGCCGAATTTTTCATTGACCTTGCGCAGGACACGCATGAAATGCTCGATGAAATCAGCGTAGTCAATGCTGCCCTCTCTTGACAGCTGCAGGAATTCCCGCACACTTATTTCATAATTTCTGCTCATACTACACTTTTCCTCCAAGTGGCATGACGTACCGCAGGTACGTCGTTTCACTTTAAGTCTAGACCGTATTATTACTTTATACGGCCCTTGGTCCTTTGAAGAATTTCTTTTCTTTGTGGCGCGTGTTCCTGAGCGCTTCCTCGTTGCTTATGCTCGGCTCTACAACGTCTTGCCTGAAAATGTCTTTTACAAGCAGCGGCTGGAAGCTCGGCTCGACGTTCTTTGTTTTTGCCTTGTCCAGGTCCTTGAAAGCTGCAAGCACGTCGTTCAAGTCTTTGCTGAATTTTTTTGCTTCATTGTCGCTCAAGTAGAGACGAGCAATGCGCGCCACTTTCATCACAATGCCAGGAGAAATGCGCGAGATTTTTGATGAAATTTTCCTTTTTTTATGTTTTTTCGAGGCATGCGCTAATTTGCGCTTTTTAGAAGCCATACTCAATAATTGGAAACAAGGTATAAAAAGACTGTCGTTCAAAAATTATCAATGAAGGTTAATTTTGATGGCGCTGTTTCGCGCGGCTGGAAGTTTGCGAAGAATACGCAGCGGCTCACTACCCAATTCATGATTTATGCTATTGCGGTTATGCTCGTCCTCCTGCCAGTTATTTTTCTGCACCCCAACATAACCGTAGGGGCTTTGAAATCTGCCGCGCTTGCGCAGTCTTATGCGTGGCTCTTTGTTGCACTTGTTCCAACAATGCTGCTCCTGATTTACTCGGCGCTTATGTTCACGCATAACTATGCGAACCAGAAATCGCTTGCGAAGAGCGCCGGCTATGTAAAGTCGCGATATTTGCGGTTCTTTCTTGCTATGATGATAGTCGGACTGGTCTCATCTGTTGCGGATATCGTACCTTTTGTAGGATTTATATTCTCGTTAGTGACGGGCTTGATCTTCTTTTTTGTGCAGCAGGAGATAGCTGTAAGAAATAGCGGGCTTTCTAAATCATTTTCAAATTCTTATGCAATCTTCAAGCGCAACTGGTTTAAGGTATTCTTGACACTCATTATAAGCGGGCTGCTCGGGCTTCTGATAATTATCGTGTTTGCTATACCGCTTCTCATAGTTGCGTTACCTGCGCTCGTAAGCGGCCAGTTCATGTCTGCAGTGCTCGCTAATCTGCCACTGTTCATCGCTACTGGCCTGATTCTGCTTGTGGGCGTTGCGCTAGCGACACTATGGACCATTGGCATAAAGACAGACGTCTACATGCAGCTGAAGAAGGGGAAAAGAAAGCGATAGGTGCGATTTTAAGAAGACTTGTTCTAACGAAATAAAATGGCCGGTTACAGAGTATTCG
>CAZZNM010000012.1:0-1865 GCA_964655805.1 uncultured archaeon | reverse complement strand
CGATTTTAAGAAGACTTGTTCTAACGAAATAAAATGGCCGGTTACAGAGTATTCGAAGTCAATGGCTACATATGGGATTATGGAAAAATAGCGGATACCATGAGCCCTATTGCAGACCAGTTCTTGCAAAAAATAGGTATTGACGATTCTGGCCAGCGAGACTCTGTAGTATACAAATTCGCGTCCGACATCAGGAGGATGCAATATACAGCTCTTGAGAATACAAGATTCCCAGACGCATATGGCATTCGAGCGCCTTTTTCCATGAACTTTAGTACAACTGATTCAAATCCTTACTTCTACGACAAAGAAGGCAGAATAGTTGATCATATGGGAGATGCGGTGCCTCAAGATCTTGCGATGGACAATTATGTAAGATTAGGCTTTCACCAATGGAAAAGCAGAAACGCCCTTATAAGGGGCACTGTAATCGAAAGACTAAACGCAGAGGATGTCATGGAATTTGCCGAAGAGGCAACAAAGATGCACGAAGGACTTTATTTAGCAATTGGAATAGATCAAGTGCCAATGCCGGAGAGGAATAATTTTATAGCAAGCGTCGCCTTCGATGATACTTACAAGATTGGCGAAGGAACAATCAAGGTCAGGCTCAGCGAATACGAAACCTAGTTATTTGAGCAATTCAATTCCTGCGGATATACTATCTGGTATATGACCAAGTGTTCTGGTACTGCTTGACTGGCACGAAATTGCTGTCGCCTTTTCTTTCTGATAATTTCTCAATAGTTTTTCTTTTAGTATAGGTTTTCTGTAATATTTTTACCTAGTTTTCTTTCCGCTAACGGTTTCTTTTACTAAAAGAAAGGGTTAAAAGAAAGAGTTGGCGGCTGAATCAACGCATAAATCTGCGTTCACTTCAGCCGCCTCGTCTTTGGGGTGTGGTCAGGATGATTGATGAATTATCGTAATCTTGTTTGTGGCTGCGCTACAATGGCCTTTGTAGGCCCGACTATGAATGGCGATTTTACGCCAGTGACTATTGTTATGACCTGCAGACGGTCATCATATTCAGGAACGATCCTTGCGCCCCATATGATCTGTGCATTTGGAGCGAGCTCGCTTTGCAGTATTTCGCCAACTGCGTTGATTTCGTCCAGCTTTAGGTCAGGACCACCGATGACCTGGACTAATGCTCCTTTTGATTCTTTGTACTCGACTTCGAGCAATGGGTGATTTAGAGCCAATCTTACTGCCTCTTCTGCACGGTTTGTGCCGTCGCTTTCGCCAACGCCGATGCTTGCTACACCGCCCTGCCGCATGACAGCGCGGACATCTGCATAATCCAGGTTCACCAGCGATGGCTCGGATATCGTTTCTGTTATGCCTTTTATCATTGTAGCGATAAGAGAATCAGCGATGCCAAAGGCCCTCTTTATAGGCAGGTTGCCTGCTAATGCGAGCAAACGCTGGTTCTCGATAACTATCGTAGTATCGGTCACTTCCCGCAATTGCACCAGTCCCTCTTCAGCGCGCGCTATACGCGCTTTCTCGATTTTGAACGGCAAAGTGACAACAGCAATGACGATGGCACCTGCATCCCGGGCATACCGGGCGATTACCGGCAGTGCGCCTGTGCCTGTACCGCCGCCCAGGCCACATGTGAGGAAAACGAGATCCGTATCATTAAGCAGCTCCTTGAACTGGAGTTTATTTTCAACAGCGGCATTTTTGCCGATATCCGGGTAGCCGCCGGCGCCGAGCCCCTTTGTCAGGGTCTTGCCGATGAGCACCTTTTTGTCTGCCCTGCTTGAAAGCAGGTGCTTTGCATCTGTATTGGTGGCAACAGTTATGGCGCCATTGATGCCCATATCAGTGAGCGTTGTTATTGTGTTATTGCCTGCGCC
>CAZZNM010000011.1:0-12755 GCA_964655805.1 uncultured archaeon | reverse complement strand
TGTTTTCCCGTTCATCTTGTATATGCTTATGCCGCTGCGTGAGACCTTGCGTGTTATTTTAACCTCGTCTTCTTCGCCTAGCTTTCTGTCTGTGTCTTTTACGTACAAGCTTACTTCACAGCTGTCAGCGGGCTTCCTGTCCTTGCCTCCATTAAATATTAGGTTCTGCAGCTTTGCCGCCCTGATGGAGCGCGCAGAAGACGTGCCGAGAACGAACATTATGGCATCTACCAGATTCGACTTCCCGGATCCGTTTGGGCCACAAATGCAGTTAAAGCCCGAAGGAAACGGTATAGTCACCCGATTCACAAAGCTCTTGAAGCCCTGCATCGTTATCCTGTCAAGACGTATCATTATAGACACCTACGGTTTCTATTACTTCCCTTAATATTCGGTCAACAAGTTGACCCTATTTTAATCACTTTTTTCTTTTCTTCTTTCCATTGAGCTCTGTTATTTTCTCGTACAAAGCATAGTTGATGAAAGCTGACACAGAAGGATGCTGGTATCTGTTCTCATCCCTCTGCAGAAATTTCTTTATCTCCCTGAGAAGCTTGTCATCTATACGCACTACTGCCACTACAGACACCTAGTTACATTAAGTAACATTATGTAACATTATATTTAAGCTTTTCTACCCTTTTACTACGTAAAAGTCTAGACCATGTTATAATTTTCGGCATATGCCATATATGGTAAGACCAAACGGCATCGACAATCCTGTCCTGGCCAGAAGATCTTCGCCGCAGAGGACATAGTACAACAGTTCGTTTGTAATGAACGGAAGATTCAGGGACGTGTCTGCTGTGTCGCTGCCTTTTCGTATGATGCGGAATATTGACATGGGCAGGAATATCGACCAGTTCCAGTAATCGAGCCTACGTATTTCAAGTCCGCTAAAGAGTTCGTGTAGCATGGCTTTATTGTAGCGCCGGTAGTGGCCTAATGCCTTATCATGGGCGCTGTAAAATTGCTGGAAAGCTGGGACTGTGAAAACGAAATACCCGCCATCGCGCAAAACGCGCCTAATCTCGATCATTGCATTCTTATCGTCTTTAACGTGCTCGATTACGTCGAACGCTGCAACGATGTCAAAGCTATTGGATGGAAAATCTATTTTTTCAGCGCTGCCTTGGCGCTTCTCTGCGTACAGGTGCCTTGGAAGCATGTCAAGCGTCTTTCTGTCTGTGTCGATTACATCAACAGTGCCATACCTGTTCAGCGTCGGCAAGTCTTCGCCAGTTCCGCAGCCTAGATCAAGTATTCTTGCGTCTTTAGTCTTTAATGAGCCGAGCAGAACATCGATAAGCCGTATCTTGGCGCGTATCCAGAAGTCGCTTTTCGTTCCTGCCTCACGAATGTCCATACGTATAGTGATTCAATGGTATTTTTAATATGAATTGTTATCTGAATTTATCTGTTTTATCCATATTATAAAATGCCTGCATAACAAACCTTATAAATATTCGTTGTCAAGAAAAAGGCATGGCATATGATGTTATTGTTCTTGGCGGCGGCCCGGCTGGCGCTATAGCTGCAATGTACCTGAAGCGGTCAGGCAAGACCGTTCTTCTTGTCGACAAAGCCCGCTTTCCCCGCGACAAGGTTTGTGGCGATGCCCAGGGCAGGAAAGCAGCCCGTATCATGCGCGAGCTAGGCATCTGTGAGGAATATGAAAAATTGCCTGGCCAGAAGATTTATGGCATAACATTAAGCAGCCCTAATGGCACGCAGGTGCATCTAGACGTGGCGCAAAGAAGCGAGCCTGCGCCAGGCTACGTCCATACGCGAATGGTATTCGACGACTTTCTTTTCCAGTGCGCAAAAGAGCGTGTAGAAACACGAGCGTTCAATGCAACAGAGCTTATCGTCGAGAAAGATTTTGTTAAAGGTGTAATTGGCACCAACGAGAACAGCGAAAAAGAAGAAATACGTGCCAATCTCGTGCTCGCAGCAGACGGCGCAAACAGTATGGTAGCAATAAAAACGGGGCTTAACAAGAATCCGGATGATCATCATATTGTCGCGTTGCGCGCATACTACAAGAATGTAAAAGGCATGACTGATAGAATCGAGCTACATCTGATAAAGACCTTGCTGCCAGGCTATTTCTGGATATTCCCGCTGCCCGACGGGGAGGCGAATGTCGGCTTGGGCATGGTGAAGCGGGACATGCAAAAGAAAAAAATTGATTTGAGAAAAGCCATTATAAAGGAGATAGAAGAAAATCCGTTGTTCAGAGAAAGATTCAAAGACGCAGAATTAGTAGGCCCTATAGTTGGCTGGAACCTGCCGATCGCCAGCTACCACAGGAAATGCTATGGCAACGGCTTCATGCTTCTCGGCGACGCTGCCTCGCTGATCGACCCGCTGAGCGGCGAGGGCGTTGGCAATGCCATGATATCTGGCAAGCTTGCTGCGCAGATCGCGGCAGAGGCGCTGGAAAGCAGGGATTACAGTGAAAATTTCCTGCAGAAATATGACAAAATGCTCTGGGACGAAATTGGCGATGAAATCAAGACAAGCTACCGCGTCCAGCGCCTAGGCAAGCGCTTCCCGCACCTGATTGATAAGCTAATGGTAAAGGCAACTCAGGACGAGGAATTCCGCAAGCGCGTAGAAAAGCTGCTTCCTTACACAGGCGGGCGGAAGGAGATCGGCTCAGCTGAATTTATAAAAGAGCTCGCTGCAGCTTAACTAACTTGTTGCTGCGCTGCCTCTATCAATTTCTCGACAAGTAAACGGTATTTGATGTTATTCACATGTCCTCTTGGCGAACTGGCGCCGATTGATAAAGCCCTGGACATTTCCCTGTCATCAATATCTATTTCTCTATAGAATTCTCCTTGTTCCGTGGCTCTTTCAAAAATCGTGTCCAGAGACTGCCTATTTCTGTTAAACCAGTAGATTGTATTGCCATCTTCCTCTTGGGCCTTTCCGATTGCATATCGTCCAAGTATCATCAAGTACTCAATATGCGCCTTTTTGGAAGATGTTCTCTGCCCGTAAATAGCTTTCATATGATTCAGACCTAAATTAACGATAAAAGCTTTATATTTAATCCATAATTATGGCGGAAATTGCAAAAGGCGCTGAAGCATTAATTGAAAAGGATAATGATATTGTCAGGAAAAGTAGAATAACCAAGAACTATCGATTAAAACAGATAGATGAAAAGCTCCGCAAGCAGAGAACGCGCAATGAGGCGTCTCTTATGCGCGCCGCGCGCCGCGTTGGCATCGCTGTTCCTAGAGTCATCGACGAGAGCGATTTTGATATAGAAATGGAATTTGTTGATGGCAGCAAGATAAAAGACGTTTTTGAGAAAGATTACAAGAAATTATCAGAAAGAATAGCAGAATCCATCGCTAAGATGCACGCTCACGATATAGTTCATGGCGATCTGACAACGAGCAACATGCTGCTGAAAGACAATGAGATTTATTTTATCGATTTCGGCCTGGGATTTACAAGCAAGCGTCCTGAGGACAAGGCCGTAGACCTGTTCCTGCTACATGAAGCGATAGAATCAACGCACCATACAGTCCTTCAGGATGCGTGGCAAATAATTTTAAATAGCTACAGGAAAGATTACCCTGAGGCAGAAGGCGTCATTAAAGCCCTGCAGAAGATAGAAAAACGCAGGCGTTACACGAAAAAGGATTGGTAATATGCACATAAGATTAAAAGTCACTGAAGACAGAAGTGGTGATCATACTATAGGAACATCTTTTTTGAGTACGTCTGATGTTCCGCCAGAGACTACGCAGTACAAAAGACATACCTATCAAATGATATATCCATCACAGAGATTATATGACGAAAGTAGGTTTGGGCCCATTAGTTTATTTCGTTATGTTGTTTATAAGAAAGAAGACACAACAAAAAAGGTTGATAATCATGGCACGAATGCATAGCAGGAAACATGGAAAACACGGCTCGAAGAAGCCAGTGAAAAAGCTGAAGCTGGAATGGCTTATCTATGATAAGGATGAAGTAGAAAAGATTGTCCAAAAACTGGCAAAAGAAGGCAAGTCTTCGAGCGCGATAGGCATAGCATTGCGCGACCAATATGGCGTGCCGGACGCGCGCTATTTCGGCATGCGCATCCAGAAAATCATGCCAAAACGGGAAATACCAGAAGACCTCTATAACCTCATGAAGCATGTAGTCAATTTGCACAAGCACATGACCAGCAACAAGAAGGATACGAAAGCTAAACATGGACTCATGCTGCTTGAAAGTAAGATCCGCCGGCTAGGCAAGTATTACTCGCGCACAGGCAAACTGCCTAAGGGCTGGAAGTACAGCATTGATGAAGCACGGCTTGTTGTGAAGTAATTGTTATATTCTTACCTCTTCTGCAGAAGGATACACGCCCCTGATAATTCTTCTTGTAGTTCTATTCCCAATAAAAATATACTTATTTTGCTGCAAACCAAATTCAGTTGTTGGATCTTTCAAGAATAATGGAAAATCATTTACATGATAATTAGGATCTGAATTTCTAAACAATCCCAATATTCTGTGAATTTTGTCAACATAATCTATATCTACATACTCTTCTGTCGCAAGATACCTATCGAATACAAGTAACAAATCTACATCATTTGGTCTGCTTCCTGGGTAAGGAAAGCTACCGTAAATTATGACGCCTTTTAGTTCAGGAAAATCCGCTCTTACCTCGTTTACCTGTCTTCTTAATTGTTTTGCAACGCTCCTTTTATTCATGCAAATTTGATGTTAGCTAACCTTTTATGCATTCTTTGCTTACTTCTTATGTGGTCAGATGTTCAGGCATCAGATTCTTGAATACTATCATCGCGATGACATAGCTCGCGCCATTGCCGAGGCCGCGCGCGAGCGCGAGGCAGCAGGCGTGTTCAGCGACGGCACGTATGATTCGAGGCCTAATGCCATTTTCTATCCGAATGACGTGAAACAGATGGCAAAGAAGGGCGTTACTTCTTTCCACATCAGCGTCGAGCACTGGAAAAATCCTATGGCATTATCGACCGAACAGAAAAATTACAGCGAATTGAGAACCGGCTATGACATTCTTATTGACATAGATTCTAAGCTTGGTATCGAGGAGGCGAAATTAACCGCAAAGTTGATTTGTGAATTTTTAGAAAAATACAGCATAAAGAACTATGGAATAAAGTTTAGCGGCCGCCGCGGCTTCCACATCGTTCTGCCATGGATAATGTTTCCAAAAGAGATAGATTTCAAAGCTACTGCTAAGCAGTACCCGAAGATACCGAAGATAATAGCTCGGTTCATTCGCCGCGGTATAAGCGAGCAGCTGATGCGTGAACTGATAAAGGCAAAGGGCGCGAAGCAATTGATTGACATACTCGAGGAGAAGCCGAGCAAGCTCTCGCCATATTTTTTCGTCGAAGTCGAGAAGGATTGGGGTGCGCGTCATCTTTTTCGCGCGCCATATTCACTGAATGAGAAGACGTGGCTTGTTTCTTTGCCTTTGCGCGCAGCTGATTTGAAAAACTTTAATATAGAAATGGCAAACCCAGAGAAAATAGAGCCACGCGAAGCGTTTTTCAATGGCGAAGAAAACGAAGCAGAATCGCTGCTTCTAGACGCAATGGACTGGTACGCGACAGTTAAGAAAGATTATGTCAAGAAAGAGTTACCTCAGAGGAAGCTTGTATGGGAAAAGCGCATACCTGAGGAGTTATTCCCGCCTTGTATGAAATTAATATTAGCCGGCATGAGCGACGGCAGGAAACGTAGCATGTTCACGCTGATAAATTTCCTACGTATGTGCAACTGGCAATGGAATGAGATTGAAGAAAAATTATTTGAATGGAATTCGCGCAATCGCCCGCCATTGCCAAAAAACTCGGTAATATCGCAGTTGCGCTATAGCCAGAACAATTCATTCAATCCCGCTAACTGCGATAGCGACATGTTCTATGGAGATATCGGCATTTGCCAGCCTGACATGACATGCAAGGGTGGGACAGACCACATCACTGTGAAAAACCCCATAAACTATCCATTTAGAAAAATGCGGCGCGAGGGCAGAACAAAGAAGCCGTATATAAGCTACAAGTGTGCTATCTGCAACCGCGGCTTCAAGAGCATGCATTCGCTTGCTATACACAAAGCCCGTATCCATCAGGTCTACGAGACTATGTAGACCTTATTACAAGATAAGTTCCTGTAAGGATTAGAGTTCCTCCAATTAACGTGCTGAGTGTCGGCACTTGTGAGAGCAACACAACTCCGAACGTTATGCTTGCAAGTGGCTCCACGTAACCGATGATTCCGGCTTCATTAGCCTTCAGGCGCTTTATGCCATTTATATGTAGAGAGGTTGCGATGATCGCGAAGATGGTGCCAAAAGCTATGATAGGCATTACGTCAGATGTCGTAAATGCTGGGCCCTCTAAAAGAAATATAGGTAAGAGGATTATAATACTGATTAAAAATCTATAGAAATTGACTACATAGACGGAATTGTTTCTGAGAGTCTTCTTATAATAAATTATCAAGAGTGCATACATAATGCCTGATGCAACACCGAACATTATCCCGGCCAGATTTGTGACTTCAAGACCCTGCAACAGCATAATGCCAAGCCCGGTGAAGGAGAGTAATATGGAAATTATATATATGCTCTTGAATTTTTCTTTGAGTAGGAAAGGTGCAAGTATTACAAGAAATATCGGCATTGTATAATGCGAAAGTATTGTGTTTGCGACCGTGGTAAGTTTATAAGAAGTCCAAAAGAAAAAATCATTCATTAGGGCAAACACGATCAGAAGCAAAAGGGCTTTTTTTGAACCTATATAATTTTTATGTTTTCTGTGCTTCATTATGATAAATGCACCTAAGGCACCGAACAGATTGAAAAAGAATAGAATAATCGGGACTGAAAATTGCATGTGCTTTACAAAGATTCCTATAGCCCCGAAAATAATGAGTCCAGAACCCGCTAGTATAAGACCCTTGATCCGTTCTTCCATTTAAGAAATTTCAATACATGTCCTTTAATATGCTGACATTTGACAAGATCCGCGACCTAGAGCGCGCAGAGCGTGATGGCAAGCAACTGCAGAAGTTGCCTGAAAATATACTAAACGAGATACGGGAATACCTTCACAAGAAAGAAAAGATGAAGCAGTCGAGCTCTGACCTAATGGAGCTGGAAAATGTGAAAAATACCATAAAGCGCTTCTTCGAGCTCCGCGAGAAAAAGGTCATTGATGCTGCGCTCTATACAACGAAAACCGGCCTGCCTGTCGAGCATATCACGAAGGAAGAGGAGAAACTTTACTACGATATTATTGATAAAATACAGCAGAGCAGAGAAATATTCTTCAGCGAGCTCCAGAAGGAGCCGGTAATAAAGCAGAAAAAGATTGTTTACAATGTCCGGCGTGCGCTGCCTGAATTTGTAGGTCCAGATATGAACCTCTACAAGCTGAATGAGAATGAAGTGCTCCAGCCCGATGCATTGCCAAAGCCTTTAAATGATTTTTTGCTCAAGAAGGGCATCATAGAAAAGACTGAGGAGTGATATAATGGAACCGGAGATTGTTCTAACTAGACGGCGATTACCTGAAAGAGAAACATTTGTTATTGATGGCCAAGGGTATGAAGTCCGATGTGAACTTGTTGCACAAACTGGTATAGGTATCTGGCCATTTAGGGTTTATACATATCAATTAGATTTCAGTGATATAAACCGAGGATATTTTACTGCGTTTATAAGAAACAGAGGAAAGCCACCAGAAGTTAAAACGTCTGATGGCCGTGTTTTGCAACTAAAATATAAGTGATACTCATGAAAATGCCAAAGCAGCAGAGAAAATACTGCCCGAACTGCAGGAAGCACACAATGCATACAGTCGAGGAAGCAAAGCGCAAGGCCAGGCGGACATTGGCTAAAGGCCAGCGTCGCTTTTTGCGCAAAATGAAGGGGTATGGCTCATTCCCGAAGGAAAACCCCAAAGGTAGGGAGAAGCCGACACGTAAGCTAGACTTGCGCTACAAGTGCAGCGAGTGCAAGAAATCTCACTCCATCGGCTTGGGCTTCCGCGTGAAGAAGCTGGAATTTGAAAAACAGTAGGCAACTATTATGGTATCAGATGCGGTCAACATAATTCTGTATTCTTTTGTCGTGCTGTTAACGGTAAATATTTTTTATAAGCTGCTCGTAAATCAGGGTCAGGCAAAGCAGATCCGTGAGAACGTGGAAAATATGAACAGACAATTACGCGAGGAGCAGAAGAAGGGTAACAAGGAAAAATCAAGCCAGATCCTGGGCGACATCATGCGCGAGCAGGGGCGGATTTTCAAGATGTCGATGAAGCCGCTGCTTGCTTCATTTATCATCGTCGGCGGATTTTTCTATTTAATTGGCGGTAGCTATGGCGACAAGATAGTGGAATTGAATAGCGGAATGGGAACCGTAACTATAGATAATCAGGAATACCCGATAGAGAAAAGCGGCGACAAAATAACAGTCAACGGCAAGGAATGTCCATGTGTTATAGGCAATTCTGCATGGCGCATTGTTGCAGAAGGCGATAAAGTCACACTTGTCCGCATTGTTACATCCCTGCCTGTCTCGCTGCCGCTCATAGGCAATGAGACCGGCTTCCTAGGCTGGTATATTATTGTCTCGATTCCAACGATGATTATTCTGAGAAAATTGATGAAGATTTACACTTAAGACAAAACAAAACCATTCCAATAAGCTCCCTTCGGTAGCTTGCTGCACTTGGTTTTTTCTTTTCCTTGATATCTTTTTCCCTTGATAGATTGTATTATGAGTATGAACGGCTGGATCATAAAATCCAATGACATCGCAGGTGCTTATGGCAAATATCCTGGCGCGCGTAGCGTCGAGGAAATGCTGCACAATGGTATCGTAATACTTGACAAATGGCAGGGGCCTACAAGCCATGATGTTACAGCAACGATAAAGAAAATGCTGAATCTAAATAAGAGCGGGCACGCCGGCACGCTGGACCCAATGGTATCCGGCATTCTGCTCATTACTCTCGAAAACGCCTGCAAGGTAATCCCGGCATTGCAAAGATTGGACAAGGAATATGTCGGCGTTATGCATCTGCACAAAGAAGTTGATTATGAAAAATTAAAAACATCAATCAACAAATTTATAGGAGAAATAGAACAGCTGCCACCTGTCAGGAGCGCGGTTGCCAGAAAAATGCGGAAAAGAGAAATTCATTCTATAGACATCCTTGATATCAAAAACAAAGACATACTTCTTAATGTCAGATGCGAGGCAGGCACATATATCCGCAAGCTTTTTGATGACATTGGAAAACACGTAGGCGGCGCGCACATGAGCGAACTGCGCCGCATCAAGGCCGGTAGATTTGATGAGAGCATGGCTGTGCGTGCGCAGGACCTGCAAGACGCTTACGTTTTCTGGAAAGAGAATGGCAATGAAAGCATCCGCGATTACATCCTGCCCGTCGAAGCAGCTATAGAGCACCTGAAGAAGATCATTGTCAAAGACTCGGCGGTTTTTGCTGTTTCCAGCGGCTCGCCACTATACACAGGCGGCATCAGCAAGCTGGAGAAAGGCATAGAAATTAATGATCTGATAGCGCTCCTCACATTGAAAGGTGAATTAATAGCATTGGCGCGCGCTGCAATGGCAAGCGAGCAGATGATGAAGAAGAAAGGTCTTGCTGCAAAGACGGACAGAGTGATAATGGCGGCGGGTGTTTATCCGAAGAGTAATTGAAGGGAATTACGACAAAGGTTATTTATTGATTCGCCCCGAAATATTGTAATGCTTTCTGGCGGCTACTCAGGACGCAGCGTAATCGCCGGCATTTCCGGTGGGAACCCTTTTGTCGGCCACCGCGTCGAAGTGCGTTCAGAGCCCAACCGCGCGAGAAAAGCAATACAGCTTCCCGAGGACAACCCTGTAGGCTATTTTATCAAGCATCTCAAGCCAGAAAGCGTGACCCCTGAACAGCTCGATGACACCCAGTACTGGTCCATAAGGGCCCTTGACCGGGGCTGTGTCGTTGCAACCAACGGCAAGCAGACCGACCGAATGGCCGAGCATTACCATGAATACGGAATACTTGCCGAGGAGCTCGGCAGGCTCGGCTATGAGCGCGACGGCACGGCACGGATAGCGGTGATGCTGCGCGGCGCAGTTGCGCGGTTTGGCATGGTCGCCAAGGATCCTGACAGCGACCGTGCAATTGTCCGCACTGAAGACTATAGAATGTCGCTGGGGAGGGCGCACATACTGTCTACTTACATGGGCGGAAGCCGTGAAATCACCCACCCGGATATAAGGCAGCCCGAATCCCTGCAGAAACTGATAAAGGCACTCCAGGTCGGCGATATGTCCGCCAAAGAGCTTGCGGATTTTTTCTATAAAGCGATGGATCCCGAATACGTCATATGCACGGATGTTGCGCTGTGGGATGCAAGTAATGGTAAATGGGATTTTGGGGAGAAAAATCTGAATTCGGATTGATAAATATGCCCGACCCATTGAGCACGAAAAATGTTTGAGATCATCCAGGTTCTTTAGAAATTCAAAGTCGAGTTTATGGAAAGGTGCAGGACCTGCGCTACGGCACAAACCCGACGCAGACTGCGGCGCTTTATAACGCGAATTCATTTCTTGGCTCACTGCGCGAATTGCGAACAGGCAAGCAGGGCCCGTCGCAAACGAACTTCGAGGATATTTTCTACGCCGCACTGACAGTTGGCTATTTTGATGCGCTGACTGTAATAATAATGAAGCACGAAAACCCAAGCGGCTTCGCGACGCAATATTTGCCTGAAGCATTATTGCAAACTTACAAGAAAGCACGCGACGGTGATTTTCGCGCGGCCTTCGGCGGCACCGTGTTTCTCAATCGTGCCGTGGACATGGACACAGCCGAATCAATGCGCGAGCTTTTCACAGAGGTTGTAGTTGCGCCAGATTATGAAAGCGGGGTTGTCGAGCGTCTGGGCCGCGGCAGCGTCAGGATATTCGTCTACGACCAGAAACAATATGAAGCAATACCGCGCTATGCAGGCGATGCTTCTGAGCCTGAATTAAAGCGGCTTTCCGATGGCAGCATAATAAGAGCAGACCCTCTGCTTACGCCCATAAGAACCGTGGACGATTTGCGGCAATATGTTGCGTCAAAAAGGCAGCCTGATACAAGAGAACTTCTGGATCTGCTCACGGGCTATCGCATCAGACTGCGCTCTAACTCGATTCGCATGGTCAAGAATGGCTACACGACAGCTCTAGGCACCGGCCAGCAGGACCGCGTCATGTGCATAGACGTCGCTGCGTACAAGGCGCGAAAGCTAGACGAACTGGCAGTAAAAGATGGGTATGAACGCATTGCTGATTATAGCATTCCCGGCTCTGTTCTTGTGAGCGACGGATTTTTCCCATTCACAGATAGTATCGATCTGGCGCATGATCTGGGGATAACAGCAGTCCTTGCTCCCCATGGCGGCCAGAGATTCAATGAAGTGCTGGAAAAAGCAACCGAGCTTGGCATTGCATTTGTCGATCTGCCAGGAGAACTGCGATTCTTCGATCACCACTGATTTTTATCCTTTTTCGCGCAAGCTAATTTATGCCCCTCTCAAAAAAACTGCTCAAAATTTTAGTCTGCCCGAAATGCAAAGGCAATCTTGAATATGATAAAAAGGAGGAAAAACTTACGTGCAACAAATGCCGGCTCCGATATGGCATTATAGACGGCACGATACCCAACATGCTCATCAACGAGGCCGAGAAGTTTTAATTCTGGCGTTTTTAATATTTTCCAACAGGAGAGGAAGATGATAAGAATGAGAACCTAGGTTCTCGTCTTGTGCTGGGATGGCAGAACTTGGCAAATGCGTCAGCCTGGAAGCCCCTTTTCTTTTAGAAAAAGAAAAAGCCCTTGGGTTCAAAAGAAAACAGTCAGCTGATTCCCGGAAACGGGAGCGGGAGTTCAAATCTCCCTCCCAGCGCTCATGGAGATTTGAACGGAGTTCACATTCGGTTGAGCGAAGCTCGCCGATGGCTCAAAGATGCATATAGCATCTTTGCAGCAATCTCCCTCCCAGCGTGATGGGTTAGAAAAGGATTAAACGAATTAATCTAAGGTGCAATATATTGAATCACCATAATGTTTCTACAAGCTTGGATTCTTTAATGTTTCCGTCGTTTGTTATCAGTGGCGTATTAAGTATGCGTGCAGTAGCCACAATTATCCTGTCATGGGGCTCTTTCAGGTTAAGCTTGCTACATTCAAAGGCAACATCTTCATCCAATGGGTAGACATAGTAATTTGAAGCCATCTTTAGCTTTTGCAATATCTGCTGAAATTTCAATTCAATTTTCTTTTTCTCGCATATGAATATGCGGCTCTATAAGTACGATAGAAGGAATTATTATTACTTCTTTTTCATTGTCACAAGCTTCAAAAATAGCCTTCGACTTGCTGCTTATCTTTTCATCATTTTGAAGATGCCACAGAAAGCTATGGGTGTCTGTGACATACATCCTAATCCCTTGATTTCAGCAAAGACCTCTTGGCGTCTCTGATGTCTTTTTCTGTTATCTTTACATCCTTAAGCGTCCCTCCAAGCTTTACTGGCTTTCTCTCTTGTATTTTAAGCATCATCTTTATTTCTTTCAGCTCATTCTCTATCTTCTTCAATTCAGGATATATGTTCTCCATACTTATCACCATTATTACTTGCAGACTATAGTTTAAATATTCTGATGT
>CAZZNM010000010.1:0-12804 GCA_964655805.1 uncultured archaeon | reverse complement strand
TTTTCTTCCTTGCCTGCTCAAAATGCTGTATTTCTTTTTCGTAATATTTAGCTAGACCTATATTCCCTTCTTCCACTGCTTTCCTTAACTTCTCTCTGTGCAGTTCTATCTGATACGTCAGAGACTCAATGCCTTTTTTTGCGCGCTTTTTGCCGGACATGTTGTATTTTCATCTCCAGAAGCGAGATTAGTTTTACTATTACATCCCCTGATATTTGATATTTTGGAACTTTCTTGCCATCCCTCGTAGCTCTGTAAACAGCCATAAGGGAATGGAATTCTTTCGGGGAAACATCATGGCTTATAACTTCCTTTTTGAATGACTGCGTGGAGTACTTTTTATCCGCAAGAAAATACTCTAACAGCACAATCTCTTTCAGGCGCATCATAAGCGGGTATACTAGATCCGTCGTCTCTATGCCGGCTTCCATCATATTATTTGTTATATTGAGCGAGGATTCTATAAATTCCAGCCTTGATCCTATGCCTGTTAATTTTGGCGGCTCCTTCCTGATATCATCAAGAAACTTGTGGTTTATGATAGCCACAGCCTCGTTTTTAATCACATTATAAAATATCGGGTCATGCGCTATGGCATTTCTTAATGCGGAAATGCTCATAACCTGCGTGTCATATTTATTTTTTATTTCCGGCGGAATATCTATTCTGGCGTCTTCATCCGTGACAAGAAGCAGGTCTATATCAGACCCTTCAAGCGCTTCTTGCCTGGCATAAGAGCCGTACAGGATCGCACTGACGACATGCTCCAGCGGTATTTTACTCAAGACATCTTTTTTCGGGTCTGCAGCTTCCTCTACCAGTTCTACTCTGACCTTTCCACCGACCCAGCTGTTAGGCAAGTAAACGCCGCCGGAATTGCCGTATTTCTTCACGGTCTTGACAATTGATGTTTTCATATGTATATACGTTGTATATACATTTAAATAGTTTTGGTGGTCCCAGCCCCTCAGAAATTCTGACCCATTTTCTGTTATTTTTTCTCTTATCCACATGCTTCCGATATAGGTTTTTTGGCCCCACGACATGCAAGAATATAGCCCCTACCTTATTTTTATCGTTTTAGAAAACTACTTTGCGAACTACTGGCCTTCTGAAAAACCTTTATAAGTCTTTCCCGTAATGTTATAAATGCTCTCATGTACCCAAGTCAGCGGCTACCAAAAGTAGCAATTGACTCCAGTCATAGTCCATGTTCTACGTGTTTTCAGGGGCAACAGCAAGGTAGAAGTGAGACTAGAGTTGATAACAAGTGACGAAACGTGGACATCCGAGAAGCGGTTCTTTGCAGTATTGGCCTAGAAAGCGAGCCAAGCGTATCTATCCGCGGATAAACTGGAGCGGGCTTGTGAGCGAGAAGTCGCAACCGCTCGGTTTTGCCGGCTGGAAAGCAGGCATGACGCATATCACGTTTACCGACAATAATTCCAAGTCACCGACGTACGGACGGCTTATCTCTAAGCCAGTAACAATACTGGATTCTCCTTCTCTTTTCATTTGCGGCATAAGATTCTACAAAAAAACGCCAAACGGCTATGTCTCTATTGGCGAAAAGTGGACTGATAAAATTCCAAAGGATGTTAAACTGACAACAGGAAAAACATCTAAAGAAATAAAAGAAAATATTGATGATACCCGCCTTATAGTCGCCACGCAGCCAGCGAAAAGTGGTATGAAAAAAACAAATTCAGATATATTCGAGCTTGGCGTTGGCGGCGCTGCTGCACAGAAGCGCGAATATGCAGAATCAATGCTCGGCAAAGAGATATCTGTTAAGGACATCTTCAGACCAGGCGAATATATTGATGTTTCTGCTGTAACAAAGGGCCACGGCTTTACCGGCCCTGTCAAGCGCTTCGGCATACGCATACAGCGCAGAAAGGACAAGCAGATGCACCGTCATGTGGGAAGCATCGGCCCTACGACGCCTCGCAAGGTTGATTGGCGTGTGCCTGCGGCTGGCCAGCATGGCTTCCATACGCGCACAGAATTCAGCAAGCGCATAGTGCTCATTGATGATGATCCAAAAAAAGTCACGCCAAGCGGCGGTTTTCTCGGCTATGGATTGATTCCTCAATCCTACATCCTTGTAGAAGGTTCATTGCCCGGACACCGCAAGCGACTTGTGATAATGCGCAAGGCATTCAGAAACAAGAATTATGAACCTATTGAGTTAAAGACAATTTCGCTTGAGAGCAAGCAGGGTGTATGATTATGACAAAACCACCGAAACGCTATACAAGAGAACTAACATGCTTTGCTGGATCAGCAGAAGCTGCCGAAGATATAAGAAATCACATTGCCAGGACTTATACGTCTCTTGGGTTGTTTGGATACAAAGCAAGTTCAAGGCCTGACAGCTCAATACAAATAAGGCTGGTCTTCGCGCCGAGCATGGGTGAGGACAGACTGCACAAGTTGGATGGCACTGTTTCCAGCATCTACGATGATCTGCAACGAAAAGGCCATCGCCCCAAATTTGCTTACAGCTTCAAGGACACTGTTTTGGAAGCATTCTATGTTGCCAGCAACAAAGTGTCTGCTTTTTTCAGAGAACTGTGGTGGTTGATGGATGACTAAAGTATATGATCTTAATGGCAACGTCGCAGGCGACGTGAAGCTGCCGAAAATCTTCAGCTACGCGTATCGGCCAGAAGTGATTAAACGCGCAGTGCTTGCAATGCAGGCAAATCGCCGGCAGCCGTATGGCGCAAATCCTCTTGCTGGTAAGCGCAGCAGCGCGCACTACCACGGAAAACGCAAGTACCGCTACAGCATGATGAACAAAGAGATGGCAAGGATAGCGCGCATACACGGCAAGGTCGGCTACATGGCGTTCCGCGCGCGCGTGGTGCCGCAGGCAGTCAAGGGCCGCAAGGCACATCCACCAAACCCAGAAAAAATATGGAGCCAAAAAATAAATAAAAAGGAAAACATGCTGGCTGTGAAATCATCAATAGCTGCAACAGCAGACATGGAGCTTGTTAAGAAACGTGGTCACGCAGTAAATGAAGTTCCTATTATATTTGTCAATGATTTTGAGAATATCAGTAAGTCAAAAGACGTGAAAAAGCTCTTTGAAAAGCTCATTCCAAAAGAAATGGAAAGGTGCGGCAAAAAGAAGGTGCGCGCTGGCAGGGGCCATTCGCGCGGCAGGCCATACAAAAAGAAGAAGGGCCCGCTTCTTGTTGTTTCCAGCGATTGCCCGATGCTGAAGGCAGCACGCAACCTGCCTGGCGTTGATGTTACAACAGTCAATAATTTGAATGCTGAACTGCTCGCGCCTGGCTCGCAGGCCGGGCGATTAACTGTGTTCACGCAAGCCGCGCTTGAGGCACTGGAAAAGAGATTTGGTGAATAAGCATGGCTGAACAAGTTGAAAAGAAAATTGCAAAGAAGAAAGAAGCGCAACCAAAAATTGAAAAGAAAGAAAAACAGGGGAAGACAAAGCGTTCACTTTTCAAAAGAGAAAAGAAAGTAAGGGAAGCGCCAGAAGAAATTAAACAAGAAATAACGCAAACAGAACCTTTTGACATAATCAAGTTCGTTGTCATGACAGAAAAAGCCATACAGCTTATCGAGAGCCAGAACAAGCTTGTCTTTGTCGTTGATCGGAATGCAGAAAAAAAAGACATCAAGAAGGCAGTAGAAAATGCGTTTTCCGCGAATGTCAGCAATGTTCAAACTATGATAGACCAGCTTGGCAGGAAGAAAGCGTTCGTCCGCTTCGCAAAAGCAGGCGAGGCCGGCGAGATTGCAATAAAGCTGGGTATATTATGATGGTGAAGATATGGCAAGACGGATACAATACGGTGATGTTGAAGTGACAAAGTATTTGAGCATTCTCAGAGTGAATGAAAGATCTTCAGGAGAATTTCTGGGCTGGTACGATATACAAGATCCGAGGCTAACGTCACAGCACACAAGAAATATATTGGCTAACGAAGCAGAAAGGGCGCATTTAGACAGATTCATAGCAGATCATTTGAGGCGATAATAATGGGAAAAAATCTTCGGCAGCAAAGACGCGGAAAGGGTAGCCCGCGCTATCGCTCGCCGTCGCATCGGTTTATGGGCAAGCCAGAGTACAAGATATCGCAGGATGCGACGTCAGGCATAGTGAAAAATATCATAGATGCGCCCGGGCGATTAACGCCTATTGCAGAGATTGATGTTGCTGGAAAGAAAATGCTGCAGATCCCGCACCAGGGCATGCAGGTTGGCCAGCATATAAGTTTCTCTGAATTTGAAGACGGCAGCATACTTCGGCTGAGGAACATCCCTGAAGGAACAAAGGTGTATAATATTGAAATATTTCCAGGCGATGGCGGAAAGCTCTGCCGTGCTTCAGGGTCATTTGCAATGCTTATAACGCGTGAAAGGGGCAGATGCGTATTGCTTTTGCCGTCAAAGCAGAAGAAGGTGCTTTCAGCAGATTGCCTTGCTACAGTCGGCGTTGCGGCCGGCTCAGGCAGAACAGAAAAGCCATTCATGAAAGCAGGTACAAAGCATTTAGCGATGAAGGCAATGAACCGCCTGTATCCAAGGACGCGTGGCGTAGCAATGAACCCTGTGGACCATCCGTTTGGCGGCAGGGGCAGGCCAGGCAAGCACAAGACCGTGAAGCGCTCAGCACCGCCTGGTAGGAAAGTCGGTAGCGTTGCAGCGCGACGCATGGGCAAGAAGAGGAAATAGATATGGTAAAAAAATTCATGTACCGCGGAAAGAGCATCGAAGAGCTCGAGGCGATGACGCTCGAAGAGCTTACAGTATTGCTGCCTGCGCGGCAGAGAAGGGCATTGAGACGCGGCTTGACAAAACAGCAGAAAAAACTGCTCAAAAGTGTCAGGCACTGGAAAGGCAAGGACAAACTCATTAAGACGCATGTTCGCGACATGATAATACTTCCTGAGATGGTTGGCGCAAAGCTTGGTATCTATAATGGCAAGGAATGGCAAACTGTTATACTCATCCCAGAAATGGTCGGTCATTATATTGGCGAGTTTGCTATGACAAGAAAGCCCGTAAAGCACAGCGCACCAGGTCTGGGCGCAACAAGGTCGAGCAAATTCGTGCCGCTGAAGTGATGTTTATGACAAGCAGAGATAGCAGCAAACTGAGCGGATGTCCCATGTATGCGGGTGCCGTGGTGAAGAGACTTACTGGGACAGTCGGATTCTACGACCCGGCTACCGGCGAAATGATCACAGAGGTGCAATTGCCAGAAATGTATTTCAGGAAAGAGCGCAATGGGAGAAGAGGCATGCAGTATGCTGCCAGCTTCTCAAGCATGATCCGCAACTACAGAGACATGTTTGACGTGCGGCTAAGGCGGGCAGGGTGGCAGCGATGACATACACATTTATTCCAAAAGAAAAATATGCGCGTGCGTTCGGCAATAATATGCGCATTAGCACGAAGAGCGCGACAATACTTTGCAGGGTGATAAGGAAGAAGCCGCTCACGCGCGCAAAGCGTTTGCTGCAGGATCTTGCTGCAGAGAGGCGCAGCCTTGATGGCAAGCACTACACAAAAACAGCGCGCGAGATGGTTGTGCTTCTCGAGAGCTGCGAAAAGAACGCAGACAGCTTGGAATTGGACAAGGGTCGCCTGATTGTGCACGCATCTGCGCACAAGGGCACCAACATGCGCCGTCGCCGCCGCAAGGCAAAATACGGCTCGCAAATGAAGACAACGAATCTGGAAATAATGCTCATCGAACGCGGAAGAGAAGGAAAAAAGAAAGCAGACGTCAAGATTGTCCGCAGCAAGGAAGATCTAGAAAAAGTTGTTAAGGAAGTTGCTGAGAAAGTTGCAGCAAAAGAAGCACAAAGCAAGGAAGAAAAAGTTGAAGTTGTGGAAGGGGCGAAAATGGAATGAAAGAACGCATATTCATAAAGAAGGCGAAGGAGCACGTCGCGTTGGTCGAATTTCTCCGGACGCAGTTTGGTCAGGCAAAGTTCGGTGACATTGAGGTGCAGCACACGCCTGTCGTAACGCGTATCATTGTCTACACGACAACGCCTGGCTTGGTTATCGGCTCTGGCGGCGAGCGGGTGCAAGAGGTCTCGGCCACGCTGAAGAAAAAGTTTGGCATAGAGAATCCGCAGATAGATGTGCAGAAGATATCAAACCCTGACCTGAATGCTACTGTTGTCGCGCAAAGCATAGCATCAGCAATAGAGAATGGCGTCAACAACAAAAAGCTTGGAAACTTCTATCTGCAGAAAATTATGAACGCAGGCGCCATCGGCTGCGAACTTGTATTTTCCGGTAAGATTTCTGGAGAGCGTTCAAGAAAAGTGCGCTTTGCAGCAGGGTATCTGAAAAAAAGCGGGAAACCGTCTGAGGACGACGTGGTAAAAGGCTTTGCAGTAGCAAACCCGAGGCTTGGGAATATCGGTATCACAGTAAAAATTATGATAAGATACTCGCAATTAAAATTGAAGGACGAGGCAAAGGAAACAGAAGAAGAAATTCCGGCGGAGGATGAACATGGCAATACTAAAACCAAAGAAGATACGCGAAATGAGTGAGAAAGAAGTAGAAGACAGATTAAAAGAACTAAAGCTCGAGCTCTTCAAAGAGAGCGGTTCAAAAGCCATAGGCGGCACTGTCAAGAATCCCGGACAGCTGCGCGAGATACGCCGTACGATTGCGCGAATCAAGACAATCAAACGACAGCAAGCTACCCACGGCAGGAAGCCACCAAAGGTGGCTTAGTGCAACGGTAGCTTATTGGAACGGGGAAAGAAATGAAATTAATAATATGGTCTAGATTAAAAAAAGGTAGAGGTGATGAAAGATAGCAGTATGTCTGAAATGTGGCCTGCCAAAGGAGCTTTGTATATGCGAGACTATAGCAAAGGAGTCGCAAAAAATCCGCATAAGCGTTGTGCAAAAAAGGTATGGCAAGTACATGACCTTGATAAAGGGCATTGACGTGACGAAGATCGATATTAGGGCACTGATGAAGAAGTTGAAATCAAAGCTTGCGTGCGGGGGGACGTACAAAGACAATGAAATCGAGCTTCAGGGCAACCACAAGCTAAAAGTAAGGGAGATGCTCATCAAGGAAGGTTTCCCGCCTGAGATCATAGAGGTAGGGTGAGCCCCATGATAACGCCGAAGAACATACTTATGCATGAGTTCATTGGGCTGCACTGCAGCGTCGTGAAATCAAAAAATAAGTACAATGTCGGCATTGAGGGAAAGATCATAGATGAGGGTATGAAAACGATAACGCTGAAAACCAGCAAAGGCAGGAAGGTCGTCATGAAAAAAGATACAACATTCAGGATGGACTTGGACCAGCAGAAAGTTAATGTTGACGGTAATTTTATAATTGCGCGTCCTGAGGACCGCATAAAGAAAAAATTCAAGCGATGGTAAGTCCTTTCTTTTTGGTAAAAAGAAAGCGAACGACAGGAAGCTACCCACGGCAGGAAGCTACCGAAGGTGGCTTATTGCAACGGTAGCTTGTTCCACTGGGAAAGAAAAACTATGGAAGATGTTACAAAAATGGTGAGAAATGTTATGAACAATATTGGATTGGAAGTGCAGAAGCCGAAAGGTAAATGTGAAGATGAAAAATGCCCGTGGCATGGGCATCTCAAGGTACGCGGCAGAATGTTCCGCGGCACTGTCGTTGCAGCAAAGGTTCCGCTTACAGCAGTAGTGGAATGGAATTACTACAACTACGTACATAAATACGAGCGGTATGAAAGGAGGAAATCTTCGTTGGCGGCGCAAAATCCTGTATGCATAGCTGCAAAGGCCGGCGATGTAGTGCATATTGCCGAATGCAGACCTTTGTCAAAGACAAAGAAGTTCGTCATAATCGAAAAAGTAGGTGGATCAGAATGAAAGCTGTATCAGCAAGGGTAGGCAAGCCATTGCCTTTGGGCGCGCAGATGGAATGCGCTGACAACACAGGAGCAAAAATACTCGAGATTATTGCAGTCAAGGGCTACCATGGCAGGTGGCGCAGACTGCCATATGCCGGCGTGGGCGACGTTGTCATATGCAGCGTAAAGAAGGGCAAGGAGAAGATGCGGCACGAGGTCGTATACGCAGTAATCGTCCGCCAGAAAAAGGAATACAGACGCCTTGACGGCACGCGTGTGAAGTTCTCGGACAACGCGGCAATCATAGTCAATTCGAAGACGTTCGAGCCCCAAGGCACTGAAATCCGCAGCCCCATCGCAAAGGAAGTTGTCGAGCGGTTTTCAGCTATAGGAAAGATTGCCAGCATGGTGTTGTAAGATGAAACCATTCTCAACTCACTGGAAAGCCAGCAAGCAGCCCCGCAAGCAGCGGAAGTATAGGTATGCTGCCCCGCTGCACATAAGGCAGAAGCTTGTTAGCGCCCATCTTGACAAGCCGCTGCGCAGCGAGTACAAGGTCAGAAGCATGTCATTGCGCAAAGGCGATGAAGTGATTGTGCTCCGCGGCCAATACAGAAAAAGGAAAGGAGTTGTTGCCCGTGTTAATCTGAAAAAAATGAAAATATTCATAGATGGCTTGAAGAGAAAGAAAGTCTCAGGCCAAGAGGTTGACGTGGCCATAGAGCCAAGCAACATAATGATAACAAAGCTAAACCTAGACGACAAGAAGCGTCGCAAGTTCATAGAGCGAAAGAAATTAGGTGAGAAGAAATGAAGCCGTATAATTTACAAATAGTGGTAGATGAATTTACTGGTAGCAGTTCAACGGCCATATTATGCGGATCAATTGTACTTAGTGGTGTTTATCGCATACAGGAAGATCCGTTTGGTTTTGCACAGAATGCAATTTCCATCTTGAATGCCCCAGAAGAATTAAAGGAGGATCTGCTCAGGATGCTGCCTTCAGTTGCCAAAAGAGTATATAGATCAATTGACAGGGAAGACCTAATAGCAAGATATAAATTGTGATAATTATGCCAGTCATGAAAAGATTTACAGCTCCGGAATTTTGGCCTATTGAGACAAAAACAAAAAAGTTTGTCGTCTCGCCTAGCCCGGGGCCTCATGCAAAATCAAGATGTATACCTACAGGACTTATAATCAGGGACGTTCTGCGGTATGCCAGAAACATCAATGAGGCAAAGGCAATGCTTCATAGGGGCCTTATAAAGGTTGATGGAAAGACGCGCAGAGAACCCAACTTCCCAGTCGGTTTGATGGACGTATTTACAATAGGCAATGAAAGCCACAGGGTTCTGCCAGCTAAAAAGGGCCTGGAGCTTGTAAGAATAGGCGGGAATGAAGCAAATGTGAAGCTGTGCAGAATAGAGAACAAGCGGTGGGTCGCAAAGAAATTACAGATCAATCTGCATGATGGGAGAAATATACTTGCCGACAAGGACGAATACAAGACTGGGGACACGCTCGTGCTTGATCTGGAGAAGAACAAGATAAAAGATGTCATAAGAATGAAAAAGGGTTCTGTTGGCCTGATTATTTCTGGAAAGAACTCAGGCAAGCTAGGCAAAATAGATGACATAGTGATAACGCGGGGCCCCCAGCCGAACAAGGTTGTGCTGCGTATTGGCGACAAGCCGTATGAAATCTCAAAGAATTATGTTTTTGTTGTCGGCCATGAAAAGCCGGTGATAAGTCTATCTGATAACATGGTCTAGACTTTACGAAGTAAAGGGTAGGTGAATAAAATGCGCGAGATTGAAGTCGAGAAAGTTGTATTGAATGTCGGATGCGGGACGAAACTCAACCCAGATGTAGCGAAAACCGTGCTCGAAAGGCTTAGCGGAAGGAAGGCAGTTATCATACGCTCGCGCAAGCGAAGTACATTCAACATACCTAAGAACAAGCCAATCGGCTGTAAGGTCACGATAAGAAAAGGCAAGGATGAGTTTCTCGATCGCCTGCTAGAGGCAAAGGAAAAGAGGCTTCTGCAGAGCAGCTTTGATTCCCAGGGAAATTTTGCATTTGGCATAAAGGAATACATAGATGTTCCAGGCATGGAATACGACCCTAAGATCGGCATCATAGGCATGGATGTCTGCATAACGCTGCAGAGGAAAGGATATTCAATAAAACGTAAGATGATTTCGCGCAAGGTTGGTAAGGCGCATCTCATAACAAAAAAAGATGCAATCGATTTCATGAAAAGCAGGTTCAGCGTAAATGTCGAGGAGTAATTATGAGAAATAAGGCAATAAAAAGAAAGTTCGGCAAGGGTGCAAGAAAATGCATAAGATGCGGATCGTTCAAGGGTATCGTAAGAAAATACAATCTCATGTACTGCCGCCGCTGCTTCCGGGAAGTCGCGCACGACCTTGGGTTCAGGAAATTTGGATGATGATTATGAATGTAATGCTAGTAGATGATATCCGTATACTCAGAGAGTATTTGGCATACGAAATACGTAAGGCTGGCTATGATGTTATGTGTGCTGAATCTGTAGGTGAAGCATTCGACATGTATAGGGCAGAAAGACCAGACGCTATCATCACCGACTATGTGCTTAGAGATGGTACAGGTTTAGATTTTTCGAGACAGATAAGGGAAGGTGACAGGAAAACGCCAATATGCTTAATTAGTGGTTGGGATATTAGTGAGGCGATACCGTGGCAACAATACTGCGACAAATTTCTGATTAAACAGAACGAAATCTCTGAATTATTAAGATTTTTAGAAGACTGTAGGAGGTAGTTTTATGAGACTAGATTTAATTAGCGATGTCATGTATGCGATGAACAATGCAGAGAACATGGGCAAAGGCAGCTGCATAGTGCCGGCGTCAAAGCTTGTCAGGGACGTGCTTATGGTCATGCAGAAGGCAGGGTACGTCGGCAGCTTTGAATTTATCGATGATGGCAGGTCCGGGTTCTTCCAGATACAGCTTGCTGGGCACATAAACAATGCGCGTGCGATAAAGCCAAGATTCGCCGTGAAGAAGAACGAGTATGAGAAATGGGAAGAGCGATACCTGCCTGCAATTAATTTCGGGATACTCATAATCTCAACGCCAAAGGGCATAATGTCGCAGAAGGATGCGTCAAAACAGGGGCTTGGAGGGCGCCTGATCTGCTATGTTTATTGATGGTGGTCAAATGGTCGAACGAATTATTAACATCCCTGACGGCGTTGATGTTGCTGTGAACGAAAGAGAAGTTGCAGTCAAAGGGCCGAAGGGCCAGCTTGCGCGTGACTTTAACGACCCGAGGTACAATAAGACAATCTCGAT
The DNA here is from genome assembly GCA_964655805.1 of uncultured archaeon. GTDB lineage: Archaea > Aenigmatarchaeota > Aenigmatarchaeia > GW2011-AR5 > GW2011-AR5 > CAZZNM01. Next base: position 1,596 of record CAZZNM010000010.1, on the reverse strand, counting down.
ATCAAAAGACGGTAGCGCAATAAAAATAAGTTCTGAATCAGATAAGCGGAAGATGAAGGCGCTTGTTGGTACAATCAGCAGGCATCTGAACAATATGATTCTTGGCGTAACAGACGGCTATGTTTATACAATGAAGATATACTATGCGCACTTCCCTATATCGATAAGCGTAGTCAAGAATGAGGTTCACATAAAGAACTTCATAGGCGAGAAAGGTGCGCGCATTGCAAAGATAGTAGGCGCTGCGTCTGTGAATGTTGGGAAGGATGATATAAAGATAGAAGGAACCGACATTGAGAGCGTTGGCCAGACCGCAGCAAATATTGAGCAGGCGTGCAGGCTTTCAAAACGTGACCGTCGCATTTTTCAAGACGGCATATTCATAGCAGAAAAAGCGTTGCAGACAGGCAAGAAGGTGAGATGAGATGAAATATGATCCTAAGGAAGTGGGGAAGGCTATGAAAGTCTTGGCACAACCGCCGTTCAACTTCTGGCGGGAGCATTATGGAGATAAGGTAATTGTTGATGAGCGTTCAACAGGTCGTGAACAGCTAACAAATTACGGGACCCTTCAGGTCCTGATAGCTAGCAGCGCAGAACAAGAAAAGCTTGTACTTGTAAATCAGAATCCTTACACTATACAGAATCCTTACACTATATCGCCAACAATTTACATGCGCTATGGCGGGCAATTGGTAGCAGAATATGAGGGAAAGCTTCGTCCGCCATACATATTTGATTTTGTGCTACTAGATGATGTTATGGATGGACTTAAAGAATTTTCACGCGAGATGAAAGCGAAATTTGATTCATGGAGACGATCATAATGCCAGAATTTTTACGACAGGACTATCATACGTACAGTCGGTTGAAACGGAAGTGGCGCCGGCCAAAGGGCCACCAGAGCAAGCTGCGTGTGAACAAGGGCGGCAGCGGCGTGCGTCCGCGCGTCGGTTTCGGCACGAAGAGGGAAGTAATCCGCGTAATAAGAAATCTTGCAGATCTTGAAAAAATAAAAGGAAGCGCAATGATCGCATCAGCCCTTGGAGCAAAGAAGACGGCAGAGATAGCGAAAAGGGCAGGAGAGCTTGGCATCACTATACTGAACAAGCGAAAACTGAAGAGGTATGAAAGGATCTCAAAGAATCTTGAAAAAAGAAGATTAGGCGGAAAGAAAGCAGAAGTGCCAAAACAGGCTGAAGAAACAATTGCTCAAACGAAAGAGGAGAAATAAAGTGTTGAAACAGAAAATTATTGCGTCAAGAATATTGAAATGCGGCGTATCACGCGTTTGGATAGACCCGTCTAGGCTGGGCGATGTCGAAGACGCCATAACAGCTGCAGACGTGAGACGGCTCATAAGCGACGGCCTTGTAAAGGCATTCCCGAAGCAGGGTGTGAGCAGATCGCGAAAGCAAAAGATTATGAAGCAAAAGAAAAAAGGCAGGAGAAAAGGTCACGGCTCGCGAAAAGGGAAGGCAGGTGCCAGAACCCCCACAAAGAGGCAGTGGATCAAACGAATCCGTGCCATACGGTCACTACTGAATCAGCTGCGCAATGAAGGCGCTATTGAGCGTCGCACTTATCGGATACTTT